>QIEJ01000227.1 GCA_003228585.1 Pseudomonadota bacterium | reverse complement strand
GAGCCGGCCCGCCCGTTATCTCGCCTGTCTGCCGCAAGTGATCATTCAGGGCCCGCATGGCCAGGGCGTCGCCGATTCCCGCTTCTGTGAACTCGTCCCCCCTGGTGCCAAGGACCCTGGCGCCGGACTGGATGCAGCGCGCTGCCAACGGGATATCGCCGGTGACGACAATGTCCCCGGGCCCGGCATGATCCGCGATCCAGTCATCAGCCGCGTCAAAATCACCGGTGACCACCTGGAGCGCCACCCGTCCATTATGAGGCGTTCTCATCCAGCTGTTGGCAACCACACAGACGTCCACAGAGTAACGACAGGCCACTTTGTACGTTTCTTCCTTGACGGGACAGGCATCAGCATCGATGTAGATCATTGGAAAAATCTCCAAAAAAAACCGGGGAGCTCGAGGTTCGCCTACTGTCCTCTTGGGCGGTTCTCGTTCTGCCTCTCTATCTCGTCCTCAAGGCGCTGGGCGAGGAAATGTTCGGGGATTATCCTCTTGATGGAAACCAGGCAGTCGAAGGCTTTGACAATATTCCCTTCCTTGAGGCAGTTCATGCCGAAATCATAGAACCACTGAGCTGCCTCATCCTCCGAAGTCTCAATGGTACGACCCTCAACAAGCATCTCTCCAAGATTGAACATCGCGCCTTCATCTCCCTGTTTCGCTGCCTTTCTGAACCAGGTTTCCGCATCGGCGTCGCTCTGCTCCAGGCCTGTTCCCTCCAGATACAGTTTCCCCAGGAACGCTTTTGCATAAGCCATGTCCTTGTCCGCGGAGGCGCGGATGGCAGCTATCACTTTCGACCCGGGTGAAAAGCCGGCGCCCTTGATTAACATGGTGCCCAGTTTCATTTTAGCGCCTGTGTCCCCCATTTCTGCAGCCTGCCAGTACCAGAGCGCGGCTTCATCCATGTCGCTGGGAACGCCCCCCAACCCTTGCTCATAGATAATGCCCAGGTTAAACAGAGAGGTGAGATCTCCCTGCTCAGCCGCCAGATGCAGCCACTTGAGGGCCTCCTCGACATCCCGGGGAACCTCCTCTCCCATGGCGAGGAGGGTTCCAAGCTTTCCCTGGGCCTCAGCGTCTCCACTGTCCGCCGCGTGGCGCAATTTCTTCAGTTCACTGTGTTCGTTTTCTCCACTCAACATAACCTCCCAAGGAGAAGTTGTTGTCAACAACTTCTCCTTTTATCATGTAACGAGGGTAAAGTGGTATCCGGATCCGGTAACCATGCGGGAGGTCCGAACGGGAAGAGGGAGTGCTGGCTGGTTTTGTGGTATTAAACCAGTTTTTCGAGGACTTTCCTGAGGACTTTTTTCCGCCGCTTTAACATTTCACGGAAATCCTGTCTGTCAGTATGCCCGATCTCCATCCGGAGATCAGACAGACATGTGTCCAGGATATCGACAAAAATCTCCCTTTCCCCCAGTGTGAGCTCAAGCCGCACGGTTCCTGCATCAATTATTTTTTGGTGTTCCTGCAATTTCGCTTCACTCATTCTCCCACCCCTATTCAAAAGCCCGGCAGTGAATTGATGAGCGGCCATGTTTAATTATAGCGCAACTTTTCCGAACACGCTTTCTGATATCGCGTTTGCGGTTTTTGCCTTGCATTCTATCTGACAACCTTCCCAAACAGAAGAGCGGCCAACAGGTAGCATGCCGTCCCAAGCAGGAGAAGAGCGCCGAAACCTGAAGTTACCGCAAGGACGCCGGCAAGAGAGCTGCCTACCACAGACATGTATCCGGAGATGGCCCAGGCCCACGGAACAAGGGTTTCCCTCCTGGTGGAAAAGGACTTGAGAGCAAGGGGAAAGGGCATGCCCATAAGGAAAGCGGCTGGGGCCATTAAAACAGGGATCAGGAACAAGCGTGCAGGGCCGGAGATTGACACCATGAATCCGAGTGCTGCATAGGCTGCGTACCCACAGGGGATTATCAGAAGAAAGACCGCCCTGGTCCGGATCGGGTGAATGACAATCCTTCCCGCTGTGTGGCTGCCAAGACCTGAAAAGAGAAGAAATGGAGCAAGAACATATGCAGCCGCCACAGCCGGTGGAGCGAGAACGATCCCACTCCTTTTAATAAGCAGGATCTCAAAAACCATGTATCCGATTCCCAGGCAGGAGAAGTACAGGAAAAAAGGGATTGAGGCACCCGGGCTCCCGCCCCCTGGTCGTGAAATGACCAGGAGAATTACGGCGATTGTGCCGGACAGGACCAGGGTCATGATCAGGAAGAAGAACCCCCACTCGATTCTTGGAAAAACCTCCTCCCTGGTCCCTCCAAGCAGATATCTGAGAGAAGATACCTTGAGAGTGTGCCAGGGATAAGGTCGGTTGTCTCTCGGCGGTCGAAGGTCAAGAGTGTTGGCCCAGAGATCGGATGTGCTCCCGATCTGACCAGAGGTTAAGGTGGCAAGCTCTCCGCTTTCTTTAAGCGAAAAACCCCGACTATCGCAGAACTTGCTCAGGCGGGATAGTTCCTCTGGTGTAAACTGCCTGTTTTTTATAAGAAACATATGTGTCGACCAGCTGGTGACAAGGCAAACACGGCCTGTGAAACCATCGTCTTTGAACAGGCCGGGAATTTCCGTCAGCAGGTTAAGGATCTTCCAACGTCCGGTTGGAGGGGCCTGGTTCCAGCCTGCGATGGCAACCAGACCGTTGGGGCTCAGGGTTCCCAGCGCGGCCGACACCCCCTCAACGGTCAATTCGTAATTCTCTGCGGCTCCCGAAATCCCGGCAGAGGTTGATGCCATATTGCCCGATATGGGATATATGACTGCATCATTTTCGTGTGTGCCTGAAAGAAAAAAAGACCGGACGTCAGAAAGGACCAACGACACGAAGCCGGGGGAAAAGATCCATCTTCTGAACAGCTCAGGGTGGTTTCGAATCATCCGGCCTATGGATTCATCCGGCTCTACAACCGCAACCCTGGCCACTTCGTGTACCCGGGCGCGCACGACCTCTTCACCTCCATCAAAACCCACAAGAGCCACTTTCGCCCCGGGCATCAAAATGTGGTAAGGGGCAGCGGCGGTTTGCCACTGCAGATAGTCAAGATCTTTATCAGTTTCGTCACCCGCCAGGATCAAGGTGCCTATTCTGTCCCCGTCCCGGTACAGTGCCCCCTGATCCGGGAGTCCGCCACGGTAGCGCATGGAAAGACCCGAGGCTGACCGGATAGAGGGCGCAAGGACCACCTGAAGCATGCCGTTGGTCCCCCATTCCTCCAATACAACCCGGGATCCGGGAAGAAGCAGACCGTACGAAATATCCTTATATGGACCGAAAGATATGGGCTTGGACGGATAAAGAACAAAGGGGATCAGCAAGGCGATGGTAAGACCGCCATAGCGTAAAGGTTTTCCATAATAGTGAACAAGGGAGACTGAGCATGCCAAAGCGGAAATGACTACTGCCGGGATGGCGAGTCTGGATGGATCAAGATGCTCCATGCCCAGCAGCGCGAAAACGACCCCCGCACAGGCCCCGGCCAGATTCCATCCATAATATTTCCCCACGGTCTCCTTCTCCAGCAGGGGAAGGGCCAGGGCCAGCGAGGCCAGTATGAATGGAATGAACAGGACAGAGACCAACAGACCAAGGTTCAACCACTGGGAAGGGTCGCGGATAATAAGACCGGGCTCCAGGCGAAGATTTCCGGCAGCGGACAGCACCGGCCGAAGGGAAAGGGCGGTCAAGCTGGCCAACAATGGATAATAAATCCTTCTTTTTGGAAAGAGGATGTTTCTGGTTCCCATGAGAATGGTGCCACTTATACCGAAGCCGAGCAGGGCTGTGGAGATTCCCAGGGTAACGAAGGGCTGCCAATGCGAGAGGGCCAGCAGGCGGACCACGACGATCTCGTAATAGAGGACTGCCGCTGACAGCAGGAAGACGGACAAGGAAAGAAGCATGGTTTTCGGGGGTGAACCCCTCAATGGCCAAGGAGGGGCACAAATCTGACAGGAATGATGGATCGCTCCTTTGTGCTTCCATCTGTGCCCTTTTCCACCAGCACCAACTGCTGGACGGAGAACGGTCCGCCAAGGGGGATGATCAAACGCCCACCCGGACGAAGCTGTTTGATGAGGGGGGGAGGAATGTGGTCGGCGGCAGCTGTGACGATGATGGCGTCAAAGGGGGCTTTCTCATCCCAGCCGTAGTAACCATCGCCGCCCTTGACGTGGACGTTGTCATAGCCGAGCTCCGCAAGCCGTTGGGCAGCCGAAACAGCCAGTTCCTCATAGATCTCCACAGTGAAGACATCCTTCACTATTCGGGAAGCCACAGCCGCCTGATATCCGGATCCTGTTCCCAGTTCAAAGATCCGGTGGTCCGGTTCAAGCTGTAACAGTTCCGTCATAAACGCAACGATATAAGGCTGGGAGATTGTCTGTCCAAGGCCTATGGGCAATGGACGATCATCATACGATTTTGAGCGGACTTTCTCTGGAACAAAAAGGTGCCGGGGGACCTCTTGCATGGCCTCAAGCACGGCCTTGTCACGGATCCCGCGCGCTTCTATCTGCCGGCGCACCATCCGCTCTCTCAAAGCACGGTAAGGCACCTTTGCATCTGAACGCCCCGGTCCAGGCAGCAGGAGTGAGCCAACGATGATCAGAACCGGCAATGGCAGGTTAAACTTCGATGAAAACAAGATCCTGCTCTCTTACCCTGTCCGACACCTTTATCCCCACCAGATCTCCCGGGTTGGCCTCTGCCACATCCTGATGGTTGACCTGCATGGAATCTATTCTCTGGACAAGGTCCGTGGTGTGTCCCTTTATCCTGAGCGTGTCCCCGACCCTAAGGGTGCCGCCGGTAACTTCAATGGCGGCGACTTCAACCTTCCGGAAATAATCCCTCACGATTCCTACGGCTTGCTCTTTCGTCAGCTCTCCCATTTTCTTGCCCCCTTTGGAAAACATTTGCCCCGGTTGGTCATGAAATCACGGTTCAATTCTAGCTTTCCCCGGGACCAATGTAAATACTGGGACTCGGGAACGGCTTGCATCTTTTTTGATGATTACGTGATAATTTCCATATAGAGTTAAACTCCGAAACCTGCTGTAAGGTAAAATCTCGTATCAGGGAACTGTCGCGACTTTAATTCAGAATTGGGAGACTCCTTATGAAAAAGACTCTACTTTTAGTGGTAGTGTGCCTTCTGTTTGTCCCCATGGCAGCACTCGGGGAACCAACGGACGGTCCGGCCGAAACGGTATCAGCCTTTCATCAGGCTTTAACTTCCGGCAACAAGGAGTTGGCTCTTGAACTGCTTTCCCCGGATCTGATCATTTTTGAGGACTCCGCCAAAGAGGCTTCCCGCGAGGAATACGCTTCTGGTCATCTCGGTCCGGACATGAAGTTCAGCGCCCAGGCCAAGAGGAAGGTTATCGATCAAAAAGTGAAGGTTTCAGGGAACACTTCCTGGGTCATGACCCGCTATTCGGTCAAGGGAAAAGCTGGTGGTAAACGGATTAAACTCAAGTCGGCCGAAACCATGGTGCTTGAAAAGACACCTGACGGCTGGCAGATCGTTCACATTCACTGGTCCAACAGAATTCTTTAAGAGCTGAAAGTCAGCCTGTCCTTGCCGGTTTTCTCAACCCTGTCGGGGCATGGCTGAGCCTTCATGACGTGTCGTTCATACAGTTCACAGTAGATGGCTGTGAAGGTCATGCAGGAGCGGCCGCCGTCCATCTCGGATTTTGCGCTCGAAGCGTGACAACACCTGAAGTCGCAGAATTTCATCCTTTTTCTCACCGGTCAGGATAAACTCTTGAAGAGGTTGGATTTGAGGGTGAGGTAATCCATGATATCGCGACGTGAAACAATACCCCTCAGCTTTTCGTCTTTGATCACCAGGATTCTTCCAGTTTTCTTTTCCAGCATCAATTTCATCGCGTCAGCTGCAGCATCGAGGGGTGACATGGCATGGACTTCATTCAGCGGACGATAGATATCCTGGACCGTTTTCAATCCCCACATGTCTTTGGGGACATGTTTAACCATCTCCACATCCGCGAGGCCCCTCAGGCGGCCTCCTTCCATCACCGGAAAAGCTGGGTGGTGATGGGCGAGGATAAATCCGTCAACAAACTCTTTGAGGGACACACCCGGGGCCACCGTCACCGGGTCCGGCGTCATGACATCCTCGATTTTAACCTCTTTTAAAAAGCTGGTAAAGGATGTCTGTTGATAGTTTCCTATCGCTGCGTTCCTGAGAAAGAATCCGATGAGCACATACCACAGGCCCGCGAAGTTACCGAGAAGAACATAAAAAACACCCACAAGGAAAAGAGCCAATCCAAACCCCGACCCGACCTCGCTTGCGATCCTCGTCGCCTTCAGAAGATCACCTGACCGGTGCCAGAGCAGGGCTCTCAGGACACGACCCCCATCCAGGGGAAATCCGGGGAAAAGGTTGAAGACAGACAGGACGAAATTGACCAGAGCCAGGTAGCCCAGAAAGGCTTTTAACAGAGGGAAGCCATCGACCGGCGAGATCGCCTTCCCGGCGAGAAAAAAGGCCCCCGCCAGAATCAGGCTGATCAGGGGACCGACAATCGCCATGTAGAACTCAGTTTTCGGGTCCTCTGGTTCTCCCTCGAGCTGACTCATCCCGCCGAAGACAAAAAGTATGATCCTTTTTACTGGAACACCGTGTTTGATAGCTACGAAAGAGTGACCCAGCTCGTGAAGAATGACCGAAAAGAAGAGGCCCAGAGAGGCCAAAGCACCAGCCGCCCAATAATAAAGTGGTTTCAGATCCGAAACCTGCGAAGGGAAGTAGCCGGCGGCCAGGCTCCAGGTCAGGAGAATGAATATCAGGAACCAGGACGGATCGATGACTATGTAAATCCCGCCTATTTTCCCAATGGTTATCCGTTTGTTGGCCAGAGGCATGTGATCAATGGTAGGTCCTGCACAGATGGTCGTCAAGCAGATTCGGCAAGGGGAAACATCCTTTCCCCTTAACCTGGCTCAAATGGTAATATATTATCATGAAGGAGGTTGCAACGGGACCATGCTGCCAAATCTCTACATTCCAGAGCTGAAGATCATCGGCCCTTTAACGATCAAGCCTTTCGGGGTGATGGTGGCCCTGTCCATTCTCCTGGGCTACTGGCTCGCCGGCAAGCGCGCGAAACGGACCGGGCTGGACATGCAGGTCTTTGCCGACTGTCTTTTCTGGGCCCTCGCCGGTGGCTTCATCGGGGCCCATTTTTTCTGGGCGGTTTTCTACAACCCCCAACTGATCAGGGACAACCCGCTTGTCCTCCTGAAGATCTGGGAAGGGATCTCCTCCTTTGGAGGGTTTTTCGGCGGGTCCCTGGGAGTCTACTTCTTTTTTAAAAGGAAGAACGTCGATGCCGTTCGCTACTTTGAGGCCATTTCCTTCGGCTTTGTCCCTGCGTGGGCCGTTGCCAGACTAGGCTGCACCATCGTCTTTGATCACCCCGGGCGGGCTACTGATTTTGTCCTGGGAATGGCGGACAGGACCGGAGTGGTGCGCCATAACCTGGGTTTCTACGAGATGCTCTGGACGGTTGTGATTGCGGCGGTTCTTTATGGACTGAAAAACTATCGTCCTTTCGAGGGGTTTCACATAGCCCTCGTCTTTTTCATGTACGCGCCGGTTCGCGTTTTCCTCGACAGCCTTCGAGTAGATGACAGGACCTGGATGGGCTACACTCCCGGTCAATACTTTTCCGTTTTCCTGCTGGCGCTCGGCGTATGGTTGACGATCCGGGGGTTGAAGGATGCCAGAGGCCAGAGATCAGAGATCGGAGATCAGTAAACCGCGGCACCCTCAGCGGCGCCTTATCTTAAGCCTTTCACGAACTTTCTCGATGCGCCACACCAGGGCTTCCTTGTTATCATAGTCGTCAAAGATTTTCTGGTAGATGGCCAACGCTTTCTTGAGTTCCTCCATTTCCTCAAGAGTAGCGGCCAGACCGAATTTTGCATCGAGAAGCTGTTCCCCGTCCGGGTACCGCACAATGTATTTTCGCCAGGCCTTTTCGGCCTCCTTGAGATCACCAACGGTTTGGAGAATAGTGGCGATCTGAAAGTAGGCATCATCCAGCAGGGAGCTGGTCGGATAATTAGCAACAAGAAATTTGTACTCCAGCATTGATTGTTCGAAGTTCAGCAGATTGTAGTAACAATGACTGATACGATACTGGTAAAGGTCGTTGTCGGTGACGGTATCGTAATCGGATATCAGATGTTGATATTGAACGATAGCCAATCGGCAATCGCCCAGCTTTTTTTCCAGGATCTCAGCGATTCCCAGCCTGGCCTCCATGGCCCGGTTACCCTGTGGAAACCGTTGGAGAAGCTCCCGGAAATCGTTGACTGCGTCGAGATAACGGCTCTGGTAGAGATGATAGATGGTGCCTCGCTGGAACAGGGCTTCCTCAATGCGGGGGTTTTCAGGATACCGAACAATGTATTGTGTCAGATACTCTACCGCCGCCCCGTCCAGGCCCTGATCCAGTGCGACCATCGCCTGGTTGTACAGAGCCTGTGCCTTGTGCTCGTCAGAACATGAGGAAACCAGTAATGGTAAAGCAAGAAAAGTGACAAGGACTGCCGAAATGGTTTTTGGGAAATGGATCTGTGTGGGAATGTTCAACCCTCCACTTCCTGGGTCAGGGCAGCGGAGACATCCTTATCCTGGATCAGGGCAACGGAGACCACCTTCTCATCCTTCTCGGTTATGTCGATGAGCTTGACCCCCTGAGAGGCCCGTCCGTAAACGGAGATTCCTCCAACCGGAATGCGAATGAGACGGCCCGCATCGGTTATGACCATGATCTGCTCTTCAGATCCCACCTGAAGAGTTCCCACAAGCTTCCCCACCTTCTCGGTAACCCTGACCGCACGAACACCCTTTCCACCCCGGCCAATGGGGTTGAAATCTTTCATCGAGGTGCGTTTGCCGAAACCGCGTTCGGTAACGGTGAGAAGATAGGCGGTATCATTTACCACTTCCATGCCTACCAATTCGTCATTCGGTGCGAGATTTATGCCCCTGACACCCCTCGTTACCCTCCCCATGGGCCTGACGTCGCTCTCCCGGAACCGGATGCCCTGACCGAGACGCGTTGTGAGAAGGAGATGCTTTGTGCCGTCGGTTCTGACGGTTGAGATGAGCTCGTCACCTTCATCAAGGGTCAGGGCGATGATGCCTCCGGATCGGGGATGGGAATACGCCTTCAGGTCCGTCTTTTTCACCACTCCTTTTTTGGTCGCCATGACGATGTAGTGACCCTCAGTAAAGTCCCACACCGGCATGAAGGCCGTCACACTTTCATCTCTTTCCAGATTGAGCAGGTTGACGATGTTCTTGCCGCGTGCAGCCCGCCCCATCTGAGGCATCTGGTGGACTTTGCGCCAATGAACTTTGCCCTGGTTGGTGAAAAACAGAATATAATCATGTGTGCTGGCGGTAAAGATATGTTCCGCAAAATCCTGGTCCTTCATGGAAAGGCCCGTCAGGCCCTTGCCGCCCCGATGCTGACTGCGATAGAGGCCGATGGCCGACCGTTTGATGTAGCCGGTATGAGACACGGTAACCAGCATCTCTTCTTCAACAATAAGATCTTCCATTGACAGATCTTCGGTGTCCACTATGATCTCTGTTCGTCTTACATCCCTGTAGCGGCTGCGAATTTCCTTCAACTCATCAACAATAACAGCGTACAGTTTTTTCTCGTCAGCAAGGATCCCGCTCAGGCGGGAAATCTCCGCGCGGACAGTCTGCAGTTCCTGTTCTATCTTCTCCCGTTCCAGACCGGTCAACCTGGAAAGACGCATCTCGAGAATGGCGCTGGCTTGAGCTTCGGACAGGTCAAACCTTTTCATCAGCCCTTCACGGGCCGCCGGTATATCTTCGGATTTCTTGATCAGCTCCACTACTTCATCGATGTTGTCCAGAGCGATCTTCAACCCTTCGAGGATGTGAGCTCTCTCTTCGGCTTTCGCCAGGAGGAACCGGGTGCGCCTGGTGACGACTTCCACCCGGAAATCGATAAAGTGTCCCAGCATCTGCCCGATAGTACACAGGGTAGGCTGGTTACGATGAATGGCCAGCATCTGAACACCGAAAGTTGTTTTCATCTGGGTCATTGAGTACAGCTGGTTAAGCACAACTTCGGCACTCCCGTCCTGCCTTAACTCAACGACTACCCGCATTCCATCGCGGTCGGACTCATCCCGCAGATCGGATATCCCCTCGATCTTCTTTTCCTTGACCAGTTCGGCGATTTTTTCGATGAGCCTGGCCTTGTTGACCTGATATGGGATCTCGGTGACGATAATCCTGGTCCTGCCCTTTTTCTGGTGTTCTATGACTGTTCTTGCGCGAAGCTGGATCAGGCCCCTGCCTGTTGCGTAGGCGTCTCTTACGCCCTTCACACCGTAGATAAAACCACCGGTGGGAAAATCCGGACCCGGGACCAGGGCCATGATCTCATCCAGGGTCGCGGCAGGCTTCTCGATAAGCAGAATACACGCGTCGATGATCTCGGCCAGGTTGTGCGGCGGGATGTTGGTAGCCATGCCCACGGCGATCCCTGAAGAGCCGTTGACAAGCAGGTTGGGGAATGCCGCCGGGAAGACAAGGGGTTCGGTGAGGGTGTCATCATAGTTGGGTCCGAAGTCTACCGTCTCTTTATCGAGGTCCTCAATGAGCTCACTGGCCAGCCGCTCCATGCGAATCTCTGTGTAGCGCATGGCCGCGGCTGCATCGCCATCAACGGAACCGAAGTTTCCCTGTCCATCCACGAGAGGGTATCGCAGTGAAAAATCCTGTGCCATGCGGACAATCGTATCGTAAACCGCGGTATCCCCGTGAGGGTGGTATTTGCCTATTGTGTCACCCACCACTCGTGCCGACTTTTTGTGGGCTTTGTTGTAAACGTTACCGAGATCGTGCATTGCGTAGAGGGTGCGCCGATGGACCGGCTTGAGTCCATCGCGGATGTCGGGCAGGGCACGGCCGACGATGACGCTCATGGCATAGTCGAGGTATGAGGTTCTCATCTCATCCTCGATGTTAATGCTGTCTATCGGGGCATTTACCTTGGTTATTAGATCACTCATCGGGTTCCCTGTTTTATGCGGCTACAATAAGGGCCTTTTGGGCCAGTTTCTGGTCTCTTGTTTCTAGTTTCTAGTTAAGTTCGATAATTGCTGCTCGGAGCCAGGAACTCGAAACTGCCACGCTGTTGGCGTGGCCGCCCTTCTTGTGAGCCTTAAAACCTTTTCCTTTTGTTTTCCTCTGTGGACCGTTCCGAAGGTACGGCTCTGTGTTCTCTGTGTTAAAGATTTTTTAGATATCCAGATTCCTCACATTAAGGGCGTTCTTCTCGATAAACTCTCTTCGAGGTTCAACTATATCCCCCATGAGAACATTAAAAACGTCATCGGCCGCAACAATGTCTTCGATGGACACCCTGAGCATGGAGCGTTTTTCCGGGTCCATGGTTGTTTCCCAAAGCTGTTCCGGATTCATCTCACCGAGACCCTTGTAGCGCTGAATGTTCACACCCTTTCTGCCTCTGGCCAGAACATAAGCTACAAGCTCGCCGATGCGCCGGGTGACAAGCAGCTCTTTCGCTGGTTCATCGGTTTTGGCTTCTTCGGTTAAAACCATCTCTGCGCCCAGGATCCTCAGGCTCTTGACCAACCGCAACATTTCCAGATAACCGGGACGAGCGAGAAGCTCCGGGTCCACACGAGTGTTCCATCTTGACCCATCCCTTCTGGTATCGACATCCGCCACGGAACAGGAGTGCTCCGCGTCTTCGGACAGAGAGATGTGCAGGGGTACAATTTCAGGATAAACGTCTTTAAGATACTTCTCGACCTTCCCCATTTTTTGTGCCAGCCCGTCCCTGTCCTTTAGCAGTCTGCGCTCCACCCTCTGCACGACAAGAGCAACAACCACCCTTGGATCTATACGCCGTCTCTCAAGATGATCCATGAGCTCTACGAACCTGTTTGCGTGTCCGATGAATGTGGATAATCGATTGTTGTCGTAGGACTCTTTAAGGGTTGACGTTGACAGGGTCAGATCGCGCACACCTGCCTCTAACAGATGTGCTGCCAGCTCTTTCTCATCCTGAAGGTACTGTTCGGTTTTTCCTTTTTTTATCCTGTAAAGGGGGGGTTGTGCGATGTAAAGATAGCCGCGATTGATCAGATCCGGCATCTGTCTATAGAAAAAAGTCAGAAGCAGGGTTCGGATGTGGGATCCATCCACGTCAGCGTCTGTCATAATAACGACCTTGTGATAACGGAGTTTTTCCATGTCGACATCAGTTCCCACACCGGAACCCAGGGCTGTGATAATTGTTCTGATTTCAACGTTGGAGAGAATTTTGTCGAATCGAGCCTTTTCCACGTTGAGAATTTTGCCTCGTAAAGGAAGTATTGCCTGTGTGCGGCGATCGCGGGCCTGTTTGGCTGAGCCGCCTGCAGAATCTCCCTCAACGAGGAAAAGTTCGGCCTGAGCCGGGTCTTTTGCCTGACAATCGGCGAGCTTGCCGGGTAGATCTCCCACCTCCAGGGCTCCCTTGCGCCGGGTCAGTTCCTTGGCCTTGCGGGCAGCCTCGCGGGCCCGGGCTGCTTCTGTGGCTTTGAGAATGATCTTTTTCGCCACCGATGGGTTTTCCTCGAGAAAGTTACCCAGTTTCTCGTTGACCATCGTCTCCACAAGGCCCTTGATTTCGCTGTTGCCCAGCTTGGTCTTGGTCTGGCCTTCAAACTGGGGATCCGGCAGCTTGACCGAGATGACAGCGGCGATTCCCTCTCTCACATCATCTCCGGACAGGCTGTTTTTCATGTTCTTAAGCAGGTTGTTGGATGATGCGTAGTGGTTCACCGTCCGCGTGAGAGCGGCCTTAAAGCCCACCAGGTGGCTGCCGCCCTCGTGCGTGTTGATGTTGTTGGCAAAGGAGAACAGGCTTTCTTTGTAGCCGTCGTTGTACTGGAAGGCGATGTCCACAGTAACATCACCTTTCTCTCCGTACATGTGGACGGGTTTCTTGTGGACCGGGGTTCTGTTTCGGTTCAGGTGCTGAACGAACTGTACGATGCCCCCTTTGTATTGAAAGTCATGTCTTCGGTCGGCTCTCTCATCCTCGATCCGGATGAGTATGCCGGCATTGAGAAAAGACAGCTCCCTTAAACGTTGTGACAGGGTGTCAAAGGAAAAAACGGTGGTCTCGAAGATCTCGGTATCAGGAAGAAAGGTTATTTTGGTGCCGCGCTTACGGGTCTTTCCAACGATCTCCAGCCCTGTGGTGGGCTTGCCCCTCTCGTAGGATTGCTGGTAGACTTTGCCGTCCCGCCAGATCTCCATCTCCAACGCCTCTGAAAGGGCGTTGACCACAGACACTCCCACTCCGTGCAGTCCGCCTGAAACCTTGTATGCCGAACCCTCGAACTTCCCGCCGGCATGAAGGGTGGTCATAACCACCTCCGCGGCCGGTTTTTTCATCTTTTTGTGCCGATCCACCGGGATGCCTCGGCCATTATCTTCCACAACCACACTGTTGTCTGCCCGGATGGTTACGAGGATCCTGTCGGCGTGACCTCCCATGGCCTCATCGATGCTGTTATCCACAACTTCATATACAAGGTGGTGCAGACCCTCTGTCGAGGTGTTGCCGATGTACATGGCGGGTCTTTTGCGTACGGCCTCGAGCCCCTCCATGACCTTGATCTTTTCTGCCGTGTATTGGACTTCGAGGGTCCCGGATTTCCTCTTTGCAGGCTTTTCCTTCGCGTCTGCCAACTATTCCTCCAACTATTGTAAGTGTCGCAAAAAGTCCAGGCGGGACTTTTTGCGAAGTCATCAACTATTGAAGTCGCTCCAACAGGCCGTTTTCCACACGGAAAACGTAACCTTCCTGCCTGTCCAGAAACTGGGGTTCTTCGGCTGTCGTTGAAATAATGAACTGGGCATCCATGCTCCTGATCAAACTCCCGAGTGCTTTTCTTTTTACTGAATCAAGCTCGGATGCCACATCGTCGAGCAGGACCAGGGGCCATGCGCCTCTTGCCTCCCTGATCACCCGGGCCAGGGCCAGCTTGAATGACAGCACCGCGCCTCTTTTCTGGCCCTGGGAACTGTAGCGCCCCATGTCCCTTTCCCCGCAGGCGGTGAAAACGATATTGTCTCGATGAGGACCAACGGTGGTATGTCCCACCTCTTTTTCCCTGTCCTGAACCTCCTCCAGCTTCCCAAGGATAGCCTCCGTCAGCCCGGAACTGTTTTGGTCGAGCATGCCGGGTGAATCGATGGCCTTCATGAAGGATGGTTTATATCTAAGATGTGTACCTCTTTCAAGATCCAGGGTGTTATTCACTTCTTCCATGATCGGGTTTATTTTCGCAAGAAGCATTATTCTCTTGCGGACAAGAGTTGCGCCGCATTCAGCAAGAGACTGGTTCCAGCTTTTCAACTCCTCCTCCATAAAATCCTTTCGCCTGAGAAGGGCGTTTCTCTGTCTGAGAACCCTTAAATATTGCCGGTAATCTCTTACATATTCCGGCCATACCTCGAAAACAGAGCGGTCAATGATCTTCCTCCGCCTGGATGGGGGACCGCTGACAAGGCTCACATCTTCCGGAATAAAACTGACCACCCTTACAGCGGTGAGATATTCCTCCGGTGAGTCGATTTTCTTTTCGTCAAGAAATTGGACGCGACCCCTTCGAGTCAAGGAAAAGGATGCAGACCTTGCCATGCCCCGACCACGAATCACGCTCGAAACCCTGCAAACATCTGATCCCTCCCTGATAATCTCGGCACGCGACGCGGCCCGGAAGGATTTCAGGGTTCCCAGGAATCCGATGGCTTCGAGAAAGTTGGTCTTTCCCTGCCCGTTTTTTCCCACTAGAAGGTTGTAGTGTGGGTGAAGATTCACTGTCTGGGTCACGAGGTTCCGGAACTGCTCCAGATCAGCGCGGACCAGCCTCATATGTCAGACGCGCATGGGCATGATAACCGCAATATAATCCTGGTCCTCTTCCTGGTAAACCCTGCATGGGCTTAACTCGTCCTTCAGGGCGATATTTATCTTGTCCGCATCCAGGGAGGTCAGGGTGTCGAGCATATATTTAGCGTTGAACGTCACCTCAAGGTCTTTTCCATCATAGGTTATGGAAATTGTCTCAGTGGCGGTGCCCAGGTCGGGATTGTTGGTGTGAACCGTCAGGTTTTCATCCGAGAATGAGAAACGCACAGCTCTGGAGCGCTCAGAAGACAACAGAGACACCCTTCTTATGGCGGCTATTAGTGCATCGCGGTCCATGGTAGCCGTTGCGTTCACTTCCTCGGGGATCACCTGTTGATAGTTGGGAAAAGACATGTCGATCAATCTTGTCGTAAGAACGGTGGAATCTTTCCTGAAAACACCATGCTGCTTCTGAAAATCCAGTTCGATCACATCGTCACCCTCATCCATAAGGCGGCGCAGCTCGTTAAGAGATTTCCGCGGTATGACAACACTCTCTCCGGGCCTGATGTTTCCCTTTGCTTCTTTCTCAATCAGGGCCAGCCTGTGACCATCCGTCGCCACCATCCTGACGAGGCTTCCTTCGTCCCCTTTCTCCATTTCAAAAAGAACACCTGTCAGATTGTAGCGGGTCTCGTCGGTGGATGCGGCATAAATCGTTTTCCTGACCATTTCTTTGAGAACGGCGGCATCAAGAGTAAAAAAAGTTTCCTCATCGTAGGATGGCAGGTTTGGGAAATCCTCAGCGGGAAGACCTTTCAATTTAAAGGAAGACCTCCCACAGGTGATCTCTGTGTTGTTTTCCTCCTTGACCTGAAGGGACACCTCAGCCTCTGCTGGAAGTTCCTTGATTATCTCGAACAGTTTTCTCGCCGACATGGTCACCGCTCCTGCACTTTTGATATTCGCGTCTATGTAACCGCTGATACCCATTTCCATGTCTGTGGCCACAAGTTTCAGCCTTTCTCCGTTACCGTCGATGAGAACGTTGCTCAAAATAGGGACAGTGTTTTTTCTCTCCACTACGCTCTGAACGCGGGATAATCCCTGTAGAAAGGATTCCCTGTTGATGGAGAACGCAAGCACCTGTGACCTCCTGTTCGTTCGTGTGAACGACCGTGGTCATCCACAACTGTTTTTCAGATTACTGTTTTCGTGGATATTCTAACCTGAAAAGAGGATACCGTAAAGCATCACTTAGCACTTATTTATTATAAGAAAAAGATAGTAGTAGGTAAAGTAGGAACTGTGGATTGGTGAAGAGACAATGTAACGCCCGAAATAAACAGGAAAAAACCTGTGGAAGCAACTGTTGATGATGGTGGGGAACATTTCACGAAATCCACAAAAAAATCTTCTAAGGACATTTCTACATATTTTTAAACACAATTTTCAACAGGATGTGTGGAACAATATTCTGTTCAGTGATCATTCGACTCGATCTCCTTTATCAGATTCTCTATGGAGGCCTGGTAATCTTCATCTGTCTGAACAAGATTATCTACCTTCTGGATGGCATGCAGAACAGTGGTGTGATCACGACCACCGAAATGACGACCGATCTCGGGCAGGGATAAATCGGTCAGTTTGCGAGTGAGAAACATGGCTGCGTGGCGTGGAAGTATGATGTTTTTGTTTTTCTTTTTGGATTTCATGTCGCTGATCTTGGCGTTGTAGAACGCGGCTACTCTCTTTTGAATTATATCTACGGTGATGATCCGTTTCTTCTGTTCCAGAAAGTTTTTCAAGGCCTCCTGGGCAAGGCCCATGGAGATGGATCTAGTTTTTTCTATGGTGGCAAATGCGACGACTCTCAAAAGGTATCCTTCCAGCTCACGAATGTTCGAGGCGGTGTTTTCAGCAAGATAAAGAGCCACATCATGAGGGAGAAAGATGCCGGACTGCTCTGCCTTTTTCTCAAGAATGGCGACTTTTGTCTCCAGGTCGGGAGGCTGAATGTCCGCAACAAGCCCCCACCCGAAACGGGATCGCAGGCGTTCTTCGAGCTCCGGTATCTCGCGGGGATACTTGTCTGAGGAGACGACAATCTGCTTGTGAGAATCAAAAAGCGTGTTGAAGGTGTGAAAGAACTCTTCCTGTGTCCGCTCCTTGCCGGCAATGAACTGTATGTCGTCTACCAGAAGAATATCCATGGTCCGATAGGTTTCCCTGAACTGGGGCATGCGGTCGAACCTGAGAGAGTTGATGAGCTCATTCATAAAGCGCTCAGAGGACATGTAGCAAAGACGCAGGTCCGGGTTTCGCGACATGGCAAGATGGCCGATGGCGTGCATAAGGTGGGTTTTCCCCAGCCCAACTCCGCCATATATAAACAGTGGATTATACGATCTGGCCGGGTTTTCGGCTACCGCCAGTGCGGCGGCGTGGGCAAACTGGTTGGAGGAACCAACAACAAAAGAATCGAAGGTGTAAATAGGATTCAGGCCGCCATTGTTGGCTGGCTGGCCATCTTTTGTGGGCACCTGGTCCCCTGTCGGGGCTGACAGTGCGGCCTCCCTTTTCTGCCCGGTGTCCTTGTCGGGCGGGTGAAGCTTCACGTGGCTCTCGGGGGCGGCTTGCTCGTTTATCAGAATCTGTACAGAGATGTTTTTACCTGAAAGATTCTGAACAGTCCTGCTCAGGGTGGCAATATAGTTTTCTTCAATCCAGTCTCTGATAAAGGCGTGGGGAGTTTCCAGGATAAAGTTGTTGTCGTCCAGCTCAACGGGGGAGAGGGGTTCAAACCAGGTGTTGAATATCTGAGGGTTAACTTCCTCGCGGAGGACGTGCAAAACCTTTTTCCAGAGTTTGTCGGCAATCATTTTTCGTTACTTTACCATAGGTTGTGGTCGTTAAGGCATTGTTTGACGTGTGCCGGTTTACACACAGGCTTATCCACACCTGTGGATAAACAAAAAACCCCTTTAATAACAACAAGATATCTTCATGTTAGCGCGTATTTCCCGGTCTCACATCATGGGTCTGTTGAATTGTGGAAATCGGAGAAAAAAATGCGTTATCTCGGTAACTTAACCCCCAAAGACCAGGTGGAAAAGTGTCTTAACTCTCCCCCCAACCAGAACCCCGCCCTTGAGAGGTGGCGGGGTAAGGGATTCATATATCAGAAGGTCGGGCTTTTGTTCAAGGAAAATCGCAGTTGGCAGTTCGGATGGAAGGCAAATGCGGGTTTTTGGATGACTCGAAACGCCTTGAATATAGGGTGGTTCTCTGATATATAGTCACGTTCCTTTAATTCCGGTGTGTTTATGAGAAAAAGCAGCAGCGGAGGTAATCCACTCTCCTGAAAGGAGGGATGGATGGTGAATAGCAGGAGGAAACACCTTGAAAAGGACATTCCAGCCCAGCAATATCTCTCGAAAACGAACCCACGGATTCAGACTGAGGATGAGAACCAGATCGGGACGCATGATTCTCAAGAGAAGGCGAGCCAGGGGAAGAAAACGCCTGAGCGTCTGAGAAAGAATCCTCTGGACCGGAGCTTCCCTCAATCCGCCCGCGTTCGTTCCCGTGCAGATTACCTGACAACCCAACGGGAAGGAAAAAGATTCAGCGGCATCCACCTGATCCTTCTTTGCAGAGAAAACGGTCTGGGTCTATCCAGGTTTGGACAGACAGTATCCCGGAAGACCGGCAACGCAGTGAGAAGAAACACCATCAAGAGGAGGCTTAGAGAGATCCAGAGATTAAACAGACATCGATCTTTGCCCGGGTTCGATGTTGTTGTTATCGCAAGGAGAAGGGCGGGAGAGGCCACTTTCCGGATGCTGGAAGGTGAATACATGGACCTGGCCAGACAGGCTGGACTGATCACGGAGAGTTCTGCACATGAGGCAACTGATGCTGAAAACAATTAAGTTCTACCAGAGATGGATCTCCCCTGCCCTGCCGGCTTCATGCAGGTTTATCCCATCCTGTTCAAGTTATGCTGCCGAGGCGATCCAAAAATTTGGCACGATAAAGGGAGGAATTCTGGCTGGCCGGCGCCTGATTCGCTGTCATCCTCTATGCAAGAGTGGAGTGGACCCCGTGCCGGAGGGGCCGATGGTTAACACTGCCCTGGTACAGAACACAGATATCCAACAGGAAGGTTGTTAGAAAACATGCAGGAAGACCAGGGAAAAAGGCTGCTTCTGGCCATAGCAATATCCTTTGCGTTTCTATTCGTGTATCAGACCTATTTCGGCCCTGCGATTCAGAGGCCGGAGGAGAGCGAACAGACCACCACCGAAAGTGCTGAAGACACCTCCAGTGTCGTGGAGCTGGAAGTGCTTACCCCTCCTGTTCAACCTGCCTTGAGTAACACGCAAGCGACCTCCCCAATAGATAGGGTTACACTGGCAGCCTCCGAGGAAAAGGTGATCACGGTTCAGACGCCTCTCTTCAAGGCTGTGCTGACCAACCGGGGCGGTGTCCTGAAAAGTTTCAGGCTCCTGAAGTTTCTGGAAGACAGGAAAGACCTCGAATCAAAAGTGGAGATGGTACGCGATCCTGTAGAAAACGGCCTCCCGTTAGGTGCTGAATTTGTCGATGCTGGAGGCCCGCTGGGATTCAGAGGCTTTCTTTTCACGACCGACGGGGAGAGCCTGCGTCTTGAGGCCGGTGAGAGCAAGAGCATAACGTTCCGCTACAGAACACCCGAAGGCCTGGAGATGATCAAAAGTTTTACCTTTTCCGGTGATTCCTACGTCATCGATACCAATGTTCGACTTGCCAACAGAGGCTCTGAAACAGTTGGGGGCAAAATGACCATTTCCTGGATACCGGGTCTTGGCCCTAAAGTGGGCGAGAAGGACACTCGGAGCCTGGCTACCGGAAGGTACGGCTACAAGGGAGCGATGGTCCTCGAGGGAAACAAAACAAGGAAGATCAAAAGCAAAAAGCTTCAGGGCACAACAGTCCTTGAGGTGCTGCCTGAGTGGATCGCCACAATGGATCTGTATTTTACGGCGGTTCTTATGCCGGCAAATGGAATCGATGGAGCCCTTGCCAGGAAGCACGAGGACGGCAGAGTTGAAGTTGCCCTTTTCTCAAAGTTCCGACTCAAGCCAGGGACTGCAAAAGACATGGAGGTCTCTGCATACGTTGGTCCCAAGGATATGGCCACCCTCAAGGCCGTTGGCCCCTCTCTGGCAAAGGTCATCGATCTTGGGATGTTTGGTTTTATCGCCAAGCCGCTGCTGGACATGCTCAATTTCTTTTACCGATACGTCGGTAACTATGGTGTGGCCATTATTATTCTTACCATCCTGATAAAGATTGTGTTCATCCCCTTCTCCACCGCCAGCCATCGTTCCATGAAGAAGATGGCAAGTCTTCAGCCCCAGATCAATGCTCTCAGGGACCGTTTCAAAAAGGATAAAGAGAAACTGAATAAAGAGATCATGGCGTTGTACAGTGTGAACAAGGTCAACCCCGCTGGCGGGTGTATTCCAATTCTCGTTCAGATTCCCGTTTTCTTTGCTCTTTACCGAGCGCTTTTAGGTGCCATCGAGCTCAGACATGCGCCTTTTGTGCTATGGATAATCGACCTTTCAGCCAAGGACCCACTTTACATAACTCCTATTGTGATGGGCGGAACCATGTTTCTCCAGCAGAAGATGACGCCCATGTCGGGGGATCCGAAGCAGGCCCAGATAATGCTATTCATGCCCATTGTCTTCACTGCGATGTTCCTCAACCTCCCCTCCGGTCTCGTTCTCTACTGGACCGTAAACAACATCCTCACCATCGGCCACCAGTACTACCTGAACAAGACCACCAGGATTGCCACCCCGGAACCGGAATCTGAAAAGAAAAAGGGTAAAGGTAAAGGAAAGAAAAGGGCAAATAAAGAATAGGAGAATGGGAGACGGGTCCCACCGATCTGTTCACTCATTCGCACGATCCCCCACCCCTCTCTCACCGTAGTGTCGTCCAGAACGGCCTGTTCAATCGGACTATCATAAATGGACATGGAAGCACTGAATACTGACACGATAACTGCTATCAGCACCCCTCCAGGTCCCGGGGGGCTGGGCATTGTGAGAGTGACCGGTCCGGATGCCCTTTCTGTGGCTCGGCTGATATTTACCCCAACCGGAGGCTGGCATGCTTTTCCACCGGAACCAAGGAAAGCAATGGTGGGATTGGTCCATCCTCCAGGCACACCGGATGATCCAATCGACAAAACTGTTTTCCTGTACTTTGCATCCCCGGCATCATACACCGGTGAGGACACAGTCGAATTTACGGCCCACGGTGGCCCTCTCATTATGCGGGCCCTCCTTGAGGCTGCTGTTGGGGGAGGCGCAAGGCTGGCTGAACCGGGGGAGTTCACGCGAAGGGCTTTTTTAAACGGCCGGATGGATCTTTCCCAGGCCGAGGCTGTTGCCCTGCTCATCCATGCATCCACCGATGCAGCCCGAAAGGCGATGCTCAACCAGGTTGAAGGGGCCATGGGAAACGCCGCACACTCCCTGAAAAAGGACCTCCTGGAAGCGAAGGTTATCCTTGAGTCGGCCATCGACTTTCCTGAAGAGGAAGACCTTGGTGATCTGGACCTTGAGCAGGTTGAGAGGATTCTCCAGAAAGGAGCCCGAAAGGCAGGCGCTCTTCTGGCCACCGGGAAGGAAGGCGTAGCACTTGGAGCCGGGCTTTCGGTGGTAATTGCCGGGACGCCTAATGTGGGCAAGTCAAGCCTGCTTAACGCTCTCCTGGAGGAGGAAAAGGCCATCGTGCATGAGATGGCTGGAACGACCAGGGATTCCATTGAGGGCTGCATTAATGTTCAGGGTGTTCCCGTCAGGGTAATAGATACCGCCGGGATAAGGCAGGGCGCCGACGAGATCGAGGTGGAAGGGGTATTGCGCACCCGGAAACAGATTGATAAAGCTGACCTGATCATGGTTGTTGTTGATCTTTCACAGCAGTTGAGCCACGGTGATCTTTCACTCCTGAAAGAAACTGAGGGCTCTGCCTCTACACGTGTAGTGGTCGCCAACAAGGCGGACCTTGCTCCGGCCGGCATTGAGCTGCCGGAAGACGCGTTGTGGGTGTCGGCAAAAACAGGAGAGGGCATCGAGGATCTCAAACGCGCCATTTATACCAGTTGTTTTGAGGAGAGAACGCTGGACCGCACAGAAGGTGCAATGGTGGTTTCTGTCCGCCAGGCAGAGGCCCTGCGTGGAGCCCGGGATGCCTGTCTCAGGGCCCACAGGGGGATAAAAAATCACGTTGAACCGGAGTGTCTGGCAGTAGACGTAGACGAAGCGCTTATGCACATCGGGCAACTCACCGGGGAGGTCACCAGCGATGATGTGCTCGAACGGATTTTCGAGAATTTCTGTATAGGGAAATAAGTGTACAGTTTCCTGATGAAAACCTTGCCCATGAGCAGCACACAGGACAGCCTTTTTGAACCCTGAACCTCAAACCTCAAACCTCAAACCACAGGAGGCAATGTTTCACGTGAAACAGATCGAAAACAGCACAGATCGTTCCCGGGATCCCACAAATTACGATGTCATTGTGGTGGGAGCGGGACACGCTGGTTGTGAAGCGGCAATGGCCTGTGCCCGCATGGGACTGACTACTCTGCTGTTGACGATCTCCATCGACCAGTTGGCCCACATGTCCTGCAATCCGGCCATTGGCGGCCTGGCCAAGGGCCAGCTGGTTCGTGAAATCGATGCCCTCGGTGGGATCATGGCTCAAGCCATAGATGCTACGGGAATACAGTTCCGGTTGCTCAACACACGAAAAGGGCCGGCTGTGAGGTCCTCCCGTGCCCAGGCGGACATGTACCACTACAAGACGTGGATGCGCGAATCCCTGGAGGGACAGGAAGCGCTTCATATAAAACAGGGAATGGTGGAAGGGTTTATTACTGAGGTAAGCTCAAAAGGCAAGTGTGTCGCGGGGGTGTATACACAGTCCGGGCAGGAGTTCACGTCACGGGCAGTGGTCATTGCCTCGGGAACTTTTCTAAACGGCCTCATTCATATTGGGATGACCTGCTATCCGGCTGGCAGGGCGGGTGAGTTTTCATCAGTTTCACTGTCGAAAGCACTGGCTGATGTTGGCCTCGACCTGGGAAGGCTCAAAACGGGCACAACACCACGGCTGGATGCCAAGACTATCGATTTTGGGAGAACCACGGCTCAATACGGGGATCCTGACCCAAAACCTTTTTCATTCAAGACAGATTCAATCGACCGTGAACAGACCCCCTGCTGGATAACTCACACGAACGAAAGGACCCATGAAGTGATCCGCAGCGGTCTGGAGCGATCCCCTTTGTACTCAGGTGTCATCAAAGGAGTTGGACCCAGATACTGCCCCAGTATAGAAGATAAGGTGGTTCGATTTCCCGACCGGATCGGTCATCAGGTTTTTTTGGAACCGGAGGGCCTTCAGACCAGGGAATATTATCCCAACGGGGTGTCAACCAGCCTCCCCATTGATATCCAGCTGAAAATGCTCCGGACCATTCCCGGCCTGGAGGAAGTACAGATCATGCGTCCAGGTTATGCCATTGAATATGATTTTGTATGCCCATCGCAGCTTGGCCTGGATCTCCAGGTGAAGTCGATACCAGGTCTGTTCCTGGCAGGACAGATCAACGGTACGTCCGGCTACGAGGAAGCCGCAGCACAAGGCATAATGGCTGGTATCAATGCGGGCCTCATGGTGAAAGGTGAGCCGGCCCTGGTCATAGGCCGCGAGGAGGCCTACATTGGAGTCCTTATCGATGACCTGGTTACCAAGGGGGTCACGGAACCGTATCGCCTTTTTACATCCAGGGCGGAGCATCGTCTTCTTCTCAGGGAGGACAACGCGGACCTCAGGCTGATGGAGAAGGGGCACAAGGTGGGCCTGATTACCAGGGAGGAAATCGGAGACCTTCGAGAAAAGGTGCGGCTCATTGCCGAAGGGCTCAAAGATCTTGAGAACCGGAAAATTACCGTAAGTCTGGCGGGAGGACCGAAACAGGGCATATCGTTTCTTAAGGCCCTGCGGCAACCGAACATCAGATATGATGATCTGGTGAACTACAATGAAAAATTTGTTCCCGCGCCCGGGACCGAAGTGGCTGAACAGATCGAGATAAACGTAAAATATGAGGGATACATCAAGCGTCAGCAGGCTATGGTGGAAAAAATGAGGAAACTCGAATCCATGATCATCCCGGAGGACCTCGATTATAAAATCCTGGGGGCACTGTCAAGGGAAGTTCGTGACAGGCTTGAGGAGGTGCGACCCGGGAGCCTCGGCCAGGCATCCCGGATTCCAGGCGTTACTCCGGCAGCGGTATCGGCGCTGATGATCTATCTCAAAAGCAGGGAATTCAGGAGGCAGGAGTCAGGAACAGGCAAGGGACCATCAGGCTGAGCGCAAACAAACCGAAACATTCGCAGTCAACGTTTCTCTCACCCGGAAAGCAAGGCTGAATGTTTCTTTACGTTGTGATTCCCCGGGGCTGCGGCGAACTGCGCCTGTCATTGCAGGGAATGTTGAGGTTGTCGAGGGGGGTGCGCCAATCCCCTGGTTTTGGATCTTGGATGAGAAAGCTGGAATCCGGAATTTCTGATGTCCAATGGCAGGGAGGTCCGTGATCGACGAGACGAAGTTCATCGAGGAACTCCAAAAAGGGGCTCTGGCCCTGAAGATTGATCTCCCGGCATCATCGGTAAAAAAGCTCTTCCTTTATTATCAGGAACTGGAACGATGGAACCGGCAGATCAACCTCGTCTCCCGCAAGCAGCCGGCATGGGTGAGGGCTCACTTTCTGGACTCCCTGGTTCCGTTGAGCATGGGTCTTCTCCATGGGGAAGAGCGAGTGATCGATCTGGGCGCCGGTGCAGGATTTCCGGGGCTTCCCCTGAAAGTGGCCAGACCGGGAGTTATGCTGGGCATGGCAGAGGGCTCTGGGAAGAAATGCGCTTTTTTGAGGCATGTTGTGCGGACTTTGGATCTTGATTCCGCCCAGGTGCTCGAAGGTCGCTTTGAGAGCCTTCTCGAGGAGGGGTGGAAAAACCACTTTGACATTGCAGTATCCCGGGCAGCGGCCAAGCCTGGCAGAATTGTGACCACGTCTCTCGGTTTTCTCAACGACAGGGGTAGAGCGCTTATCTACACAACACCCGATCTGGCAGATAAAAATTTGGGGAAATTACACCTGTACAGGGTTCCAGGCTCAAAGGTTCAGTGGTGTATATGGGAAGTCCCTGCGAGCGAACTTCGTTGATATGTGCTCCGCACCGCCGGGACGATTGTTTCACGTGAAACATCGCAGCCGCACTGCGGCTGAGTTCTAAGTACTAAGCGCTACGTGCTAAGTGTTAGGCCCTTAGTCCTGAGTACATAGTACTAGGGGTCTTCCGGATAATGCGTACCTCAATGTCTTTTACCACCAATTTGTTTCATGGAGAGTTCGCGGAGTCAGCGAAGAAAGGATTTGTCTCATCACGCCGTCGGCGTGACCAAGCACGCAAAGAAGGGCAACGCTGTCCAGGGAAAACCCGGTTCTTGTGCATTGCGCAAAATGATAAGAGCTTTAACCACAGCGCAGCCATTTGGAGGTTGCTCCACCCTTCGACAGGCTCAGGGCAGGCGGGGTTTCACAGAGGGCCACAGAGAAAGACCTTGTCTCACGCAAAGCCGCAGAGCTCGCAAAGAAGAGCGCATGTCCCTCACCAAAGTCGGTTGAGACCTTGCCAACATGGACCAAAGTTCA
>QIEJ01000143.1 GCA_003228585.1 Pseudomonadota bacterium | reverse complement strand
GGAGTGGGGAGGTGCCGGTGTAGGCGAGCTCGGTCTCCGGCTCTTTCATGTACATGTAGACGATGACCCTGAGATAATAATACGCGGCGACCGCGCTGTTAAGGACGCCGATGACGACCAGAATATAGTACTGCCCCTGGACGGCAGCGTAGAATATAGACAGCTTGGCTGCGAAACCTGCCGTGGGGGGAATCCCCGCCAGTGAGAACAGAAAAATGAGCATTGCCAGGGCGCCCATGGGTGACCTGCGTGAAAGCCCCGCGAAGTCAGGAAGATGAGGATAGCGAAAGCCCCCGTGTTCATGAATGTGTAGGCCAGCAGGTAGAACATGACCGCCGAAAAGGCCCGGTCCGCGTGTCCTCCCACCGAGGCCACAAAGCCAATAAGGATGTAACCAACATGAGCGATGGACGAATAGGCCAGCATCCTCTTGACGCTGTCCTGAGACAGGGCAACGAGGTTGGCCAGCGTCATGGTGACGACTGCAAGGATGGTGAACAGAAGCTCCCAATCACCCTTCATCTGCGGAAGGGCCTCCATGAGAACCCTGATGAGCGCGGCAAAAGCGGCAGCTTTGGGACCAGCAGCCATGAAAGCAGTCACGGATGTGGGGGCACCCTCGTACACATCAGGGGTCCACTGATGGAAGGGGACAGCCGAGATCTTGAAGGCGAAACCGACCAGAAGCATAAAGAGCCCCAGAAGCAGTCCTTTGTTTGCCAGAAGGCCCGGGTTTTCGGAGATGACCCGACCTATTACCCTCAAGTGGGTGGAACCGGTCATCCCGTAGATATAGGACATTCCGAAGAGCATGAAACCGGTGGCAAAGGACCCCAGGATGAAATATTTCATTGAGGCTTCATTGGATCGCGGATCAGTTTTGAAGATACCGGCCAGTATATAGAGGGACATGGACATCAGTTCCAGGCCGAGGAAGAGCGTCACCAACTCCCTGCCTGTGGCGAGGACCATCATACCCACGACAGCCAGAATCAGCAGAGCATAGTACTCCGCGTGTTCCCGGACTTCCCCCTCATCGATATATCGGGAGGATATGGCGATGGTCAAAAGCAGCCCGAGGAGGAAGATCATCTTGAAGAACGAGGCGAAGGGATCCAGAACCACACTGTCCCCGAAGGTTGAGATGTTGAGCTGGCTCAGCCCGGCGGTCACGGCGAGGGCAATGATGGTCCCCACGGTTGCCAGGAGGACGGATCCAACGTGTCGTCTGGTTCGCGTGATCATTTCCCAAAGGATGATCGCGAATGTTGTACCAACGAGAATGAGCTCCGGTGCAATCACGCGAAAATCCGGAACCAGTATGTTGAGCATGGCTCTTCCTCTCCCTTACTCGATCCCTTCCCCATCGGGGAAGGTCAGAGCTACCTGAATTCCAGCATCTTCCAAAGGTGTCACGGCAACCGGCATTTTCGCCGATTCCAGCCTGTTCATCACCCTGCCGACCGGCGCTTCCAGGACGTTCAGGAACGGCCTGGGATACACCCCGATCCAGAAAATAAGGATGACGATGGGTACAAGGGTGAACAGTTCCCTGACGTTCAGATCCTCCAGGTTTTTATTCTCCTCCTTGTCCAGGGGCCCGTACATCACCCTCTTGAACATGGAAAGCATGTAGATCGCACTCAGGATGACACCTGACGCGGCCAGGGCGCCGAAGATCCACATTCTGGCCTGGTAGGATCCCAGAAGGATGAGAAACTCACCGATGAAGCCGTTAAGTCCAGGCAATCCGATGGAGGAGAAAGTGACAATACCGAACACTACCGTGAACAGGGGGATCTGCGCTGCCAGCCCCCCGAAAGCGTTGATCATCCTCGTATGCCGGCGCTCGTAGAGAATACCGACGAGGAGGAACAGGGCGCCTGTGGAAAGACCGTGGTTGATCATCTGCAGAACGCCTCCCTGTATCCCCTGGACCGTGAATGTGAACAGCCCAAGCATGACGAAGCCCAGATGACTAACCGAAGAGTAGGCAACCAGTTTTTTGATGTCAGTCTGAGCCCACGCCACCAGCGCTCCGTAAATAATGCCCACCACCGCGAGGGTGGCTACCACGGGCACAGCCTTCAGGGAAGCTTCCGGCAGCATGGGCAGGGAGAACCGGATAAAACCGTAGGTTCCCATCTTCAGCAGTACACCGGCCAGGATAACGGACCCGGCGGTGGGAGCTTCAACGTGGGCATCCGGGAGCCATGTGTGGAAGGGGAACATGGGTACTTTAATGGCGAAACCCAGGAAAAGCGCCCAGAAAGCCCACATCTGCACACCCGCCGGGAAGTTAAAGTCCATGAACCGGATGATCTCGAAAGTATACTCACCCGTCAGGGACTGGTGGGAGAAATAGAGCACCAGGAAACCGATGAGCATGAACAGGCTTCCCACCAGGGTGAACAGGAAGAACTTGACCGCGGCATAGATGCGTCTTGGGCCTCCCCAGATACCTATGAGCAGGGCCATGGGGATGAGCATGACTTCCCAGAAAACGTAGAACAGGACGATGTCAAGGGCGAAAAACACTCCCAGCATCCCCGTCTGCAGGATGAGCAGGGAGATCATATACTCCTTGACCCGTACCGTAATAGATGAGAAGGACGACAGAATGGCCAGAACACCCAGCACTGTGGTGAGCAGGACCAGAAGAAGGCTTATCCCATCCACTCCCATGAGGTATTGGGCGCCGATACCGGGAATCCACGTCGTCCTCTCAACAAGCTGGAAATCAGCCGTTCCCGCATTGAAGAAGGGCAGGATGGCAAGGGAGACGAGGAAATCGACAAAGGCCACTCCCAGGGCAAACCGCCGTATGACCTGTACCTTTCTTCCCGGTATGAAAAGGGCCATTAAAAGAGCCCCGATAGCGGGAAGATAAACAACTGTTGAAAGGATCGGGAAGCTTAACGATTCCATGTAAACTGCTCTCTCATATTATTTCCTGTTTAAATGAGCGCCAACGCCAGCATCACAACGAGGCCGATAACGATGGACAGGGCATAGTTCTGAACGAAACCGGTCTGCAGTTTTCTGAGAATCCCACTCGTCTTGTTGGCTGTCCAGGCTGTACCGTTGACAGCGCCGTCAATGCCCTTGACATCGAATACGGTCCAGCACCAGTCCGACAAGGCCTTCAACGGTTTAACGACAACCCTGTCGTAAAATTCGTCCACCCACCACTTGTTAAGGGACAGTTGGTAGAGAACGCTGTATTTCTGACTCAGGCCTTCCGCCACCTCGGGTCTGCGCAGGATAATGGACCGCGCCAGCATGATCCCGCTCACTGCCACGATAACGGAGACGGTCATGAGTCCCAATTCCTCAGCCAGATGGGATGCAGCTTCTACCGCTTCAGGACCATGCTCTACGGCTGCCTGGAAAACACCTCCAAGCCAGTTGTGCAGAATGTTCCATTTTTTGATCACCGGTATTCCGAGGAAGCCGCCAATAACCGACAGGAGGGCCAGGATGCTCAGCGGCACAGTGATGGAGGGCGGCGATTCATGTGCGTGCTTCTCTACCTCCGGATCCATTCGGGATTCACCGTAAAATGTCTTGTAAACCAGACGGAACATGTAAAAGGCTGTCATAAAAGCAGTCACCATGCCGCCGATCCATAGCAGGAGCCAACCACTGCCCCTGCCCCAGTTGAAGACCTCGAAGAGGATCTCGTCCTTGGACATAAAACCGGCCAGGGGCGGGACACCGGCAATGGCAAGAGAACCGATGAGGAAGGTCCTGTGAGTTGTCGGCATGTACTTCCTGAGCCCCCCCATCTTCCGAATGTCCTGCTCCTCGTGAAGGGCATGGATAACGCTGCCTGACCCGAGAAAGAGAAGGGCTTTGAAAAAAGCGTGGGTCACCAGGTGAAAGATGGCTGCCACATAGGCGCCGACTCCCGCGGCCAGGAACATGTATCCGAGTTGACTGACGGTGGAATAGGCCAGGACCCTCTTGATGTCGTTCTGGGTAAGAGCGATAGTCGCGGCAAAGAGCGCCGTCACAGCGCCCACAACGGCCACTATACTCAGCGTCACGGGCGAAAGTTCGAAAAGGGCGCTGCTTCGGCAGACCATGTAAACGCCGGCGGTAACCATGGTGGCCGCGTGGATCAGAGCGGAAACCGGGGTGGGTCCCTCCATGGCGTCGGGAAGCCAGATGTGCAGGGGGATCTGGGCAGATTTACCCATAGCCCCGACAAACAGAAGCAGTGTGATCACGAGGACGGCGGTATCACCTGAATGGAAGATAGTGGGCGCCTTGTGGAACACCTCGGTGAACTGAAGGGTGCCAAAATGGTAGACGATCAGGAGCATGCCGAGAATAAATCCGAAGTCCCCTATGCGATTGACGATGAAGGCCTTTTTCCCTGCCTCCGAAGCGGTATCCTTGGTGAACCAGAACCCGATGAGGAGATAGGAACAAAGCCCCACACCCTCCCAGCCGATGAAGAGTATAAGGTAGCTGTTGCCGAGCACCAGCAGGAGCATGGCGAACACGAAGAGGTTCAGGAAGAGAAAATAGCGGGCGAATCCATCATCATCGTGCATGTATCCCGTGCTGTAAACGTGGATGAGGAAGCCAACGCCGGTGACGACCAGGATCATCACCGCGGACAGGGGGTCGAGCAGGAACCCGAAAGGAACTTCGAAGTTCCCGGACGAGATCCAGGAGTAGAGGTTGATCTCAACGGAACGTTGGCCCGGCTCCAGCGCCATGAGTCCCATGAGGGCAACAACGGAAGCCAGGAAGGATGCCCCCACCGATCCTGACGCCATTATCCCCACAGTTGTCTTTGACATCCTCTTCCCGGCAAAGAAATTGACCAGGACCGCCAGGAGAGGGAATAGTGGTACCAGTGCTACTGCGTCGGTCATAACGGCTCCTACCACTTCATGAGGCTGATCTCGTCCACGTCAACCGTCTCCCGGTTGCGGAACAGGACCACCACGATAGCAAGTCCGATGGCCGCCTCAGCCGCGGCCACCGTCATGACGAAGAACACGAACACCTGGCCGGTCATATTCTGAAGATAGTGCGAAAAAGCGACCAGGTTGATGTTGACGCCATTGAGCATCAGTTCGATGGATAACAGAATTATGATGACGTTTCGTCTTAGAAGCACCCCCATGACACCGATGAGGAATACGATGGAGGCCAGAACGAGGTAGTGGGTCAGAGTGATCATGACGACGTCTCCTCACTTTCCTTTCGGGCCAGCACCACCGCCCCGAAAATAGCCACGAGAAGCACCAGGGAGGCCAGTTCGAAGGGGAACAGAAAATCTGTGTAGAGGACTCCTCCCACTGCCTGTGTGTTGCCTCCCGAGACCACCTCCTGAGGTGGCCCGAAAGGCCCGGGGAAAGTCGATGCGATCGTCAGCACCACAAGCTGGACGATCAGCGCCAACCCACCGGCAATAGCTAAAGATTTCTGCTGGTGGATTATCCTTTTGGTCCTGAAGGACCCGAGATCCAGGATAAAGATCACGAACAGGTACAGCACCATGATGGCGCCGGTGTAGATAATGATCTGGATGGCGGCGAGAAACTCAGCCCCGAGAAACAGCCAGAGACCGGCTATGTGGACCAGACACGGCAGGAGAAACAACACCGCGTAGACCGGGTTTCTTCTGGAGACCGCCAACGCCGCTGTCGCGACGATCACGATGGCAAAGTAGTAAAAGAGGATGGATTCAAGTCCCATATCTTGTTCCCCTAGCGGTTGTCGTACTGGGGGTCGTCCCCCTTCTGAAGCATTTCGTTCCTGCCGACTTTCAGTCTTCCCGGGTCGGTAACTGTCAGCTCGTAATCCTGCCCCAGGAAGACGGCGTTGACGGGACACACCTCCTGGCAGTAGCCGCAGTAGATGCAGAGCCCGAGATCGATCTCATAGAAATCCACCCGCTTGTCGCCCGCCTCATTTTCTGAGGTTATGAGGGTGATGGCATCAGATGGGCATATCTCCGGACACAGACCGCACCCGACGCATCGTTCCTTGCCGTCAGGGTGTTTTTTCAGGATCTGGGCGCCTCTGTGATTAGGGGGAAGTTCCCAGCGTTCCTCCGGATACCGCATGGTTATCGGTTTGGAGAAAAAGTACCTGATGGTCAGGCTCAGCCCCTTGATAAGGTCTGTTTGAAAAATGTTTGTCATCAATCCCACTTCAGGCTCCTATGTCAATCCGGCCATCCTGATGATCCCGGAGAGAAAAACGTTAAAAATGGCCAGTGGAAGAAGGACCTTCCAGCCCAGCTTCATCAGCTGATCATAGCGCAGTCTCGGGAACGTGAAGCGCACCCAGACCATGAAAAACAGGAAAAACCCTATCTTCATCAGAAACCAGACAACCGGCATGAGGTAGCTCACGACAAAAACCGGAAGTATGCTCTCCACGATAGGCCCTATAACAGGCAAGGGCAGCCACCCGCCGAAGAAAAGAACGACCATGACGCACGATATTGAGATCATGGCGACATATTCGGCCATGAAGAACAGCGCGAACTTCATGCTGGAATACTCGATGTGATACCCCGCCACCAGCTCAGTCTCGGCCTCGGGCAGATCGAAGGGAAGCCTGTTGGTCTCGGCAAATGCCGCAACCATGAAAAGGACCCATCCCAGGAACTGGGGAATAACGAACCACCTGGGGATAAATCCCAGCCAGACTCCTTCCTGCGCCTTGACGATCTCCTGCAGGGAAAGGGATCCAGAATACATGAGAACCCCGACAACCGAGAGCCCGAGGATGAGTTCGTAGCTGATCATCTGCGCGGCTGTTCGAAGGCCGCCCAGGAGGGCATACTTGTTGTTGGAAGACCAGCCTGCCATGACCAGACCGTAGACCCCCATAGAGGAGATGGCCATGACAAACAAAAGACCTATATTGATATCCGCAACCTGAAGGTGGGGCCCGATGGGGATAACGGCAAAGGTGAGCAGGGCGGGCACGAAGGCCATTATGGGCGCCAGAAAATAGAGAGGCCGGTCCACTGCCGCTGGTGTTATGTCCTCTTTCAGGAAGAGTTTTATGGCGTCGGCTATGGGTTGCATCACCCCGAAGGGACCGACGTAGAGTGGCCCGTGGCGGTGTTGAATGTGGCCCGAGCCCTTCCGCTCCACCCAGACCATGACCGGAACCCCAAGGAGGGCAAAAGTGATGACACCGATCATTTTCAGCAGCAATATGAGCAGATATAGCCAGACGTTTTCCATGATCCCTTCCTGATGTTCCCCGGACTCAGTATTCCATTGCCCCTGAGCGTTTTATCTCGCCCACTTTTTCAAGCAGGAAGAAGGCCTGGGTGTTCTCCGGGTTGAGTTTGATGGCATCGTTGAGAAAATCTTCCGCCTTGTCCAGCATGCCGAGGTGTACGTAGCTGTTTCCCAGATGGTAAAATGCACTCGAGTCCAGGGGGTCCAGTTCTATCACCTTGTTGAAGCTGGCCGCCGCATCCTCGTGCTGCCCTTTGCGGGCCTGGGCAATACCGAGGTGATAGTGGGCGGCGGCGAATTTCGGTGACAGGGACAGGGCCTTCGCATATGACTCCACCGTGTCCTTCATGTTCCCTTTGTGAAAGTAGACCTGTCCCAGCCAGTAGTAGGCCATAACGTATCCAGGTGATATCTCCACCACCTTGCGCAATGCCTCTGCCGCCTCAGGGAGCATACCCTTCTGGTAGTAAACGGTGCCCAGAATAAAATATGCCCTGGCAAAATTCGGTGAGAACTCCAGAGCCTGTTTCAGTTCGTTAACGGCCTCGTCAAGATTGGCGTTTTTCTGGTGGAGAAGAGCCAGCCTGTAGTGGATCTGGGCTGTGTCCGGGATGATACTTCTGACCTTTTTAAAGTGAAACTCCGAGTCAGGAAGCAGGCCCATCGCGTAGTAAACCATCCCCAACCGGTAATGGATGGCTGGCGAGGTCGGATTGGCTGCCTCGGCCTTTTTGAAGCTCTCCACTGATTTCGAGAGCATACCCTTGTCGTAATACGCGACACCCATATAGTAGGAGGTCATCTGGAAATCCGGAACCAGTTCCAGGGTCTCCTCCCACCTGTTCAGGGCGTCATCAAAGAGCCCCTGGTGGTAGAGGGATATCCCCTCCCGGTAGAGCTTCTCCGCCTTCTCCTGGTTGGTCAGGGCCTCCTTCTCCTCGAGGCTTGCTTCCAGCTTGTTTCCGCACTCCTTGCAGAACCGGCTGTCCTCCGGGATCAGCAGGTTGCATTCCGGGCAGATCATCTCATTACCCTCCCGAAACCTCAGGCTCCGCACCCTCGGCAGCCTGACGCTTCTTCTCCTGTATCTCCATGACTGTCTTTCTCAACTTTGAAACCTGTCCCCCAACATCCCTCTTCTCGACCTCTATCCTCTCTATCTTCTCAACACCTATGTAGGTCAGACCTTTCTCCTTGACCCGATCATATACGAGGAGGGCGTTTACGGGCACATCACGAAAGTGGATCGGGACAAACACGGTGCCGGCCAGACTTCGATCCGTGACCTTAACCTGAACCTCAGTGATCCCCTTCATGCTGGTCAACCTCACCCAGTCTCCCGTATCCAATTCCAGGTCCTTCGCATCCGTCGGATGGAACTCGGCGACCGCGGTCGGCGCGACTTCATTGAGCCCACCGGCCCTGGTGGTGGTAGTCCCCGAATGATAGAGAAGGGTTCCCGGAACGAGCAGATAGGGGTAGTTGTCCGTGGCTCTTTTCTGTTCCTGGAACGGAACCGGCCGGGTACGGCCCAGTCCACTGGGAAAACGGTCGACATGCAGCACTTCAGTCCCCGGATGGTCAGGCCTGGGACAGGGCCAGTGGATCCCTTCCTTATCGAGGCGGCCTGGAAGAATGCCCGCATAGAAAGGAACGACCCGGGTGATCTCCTCGAGTATATCCATGGCCGAATGAAAATCGTTAACATAGCCCATGGCACTGGAAAGCTCCGAAATGATTCTCCAGTCGTCTCGTGTATCCCCGGGTGAGTCGATAGCCTTCCTGACCCTCTGCACCCTCCGGTCAGTGTTCGTGAAGGTCCCATTCTTCTCAGGCCCGCATGAGGTTGGCAGAACCACGTCGGCAAAGAAGGCCGTCTCGGTGAGAAACATGTCCTGGACAACGAGCAGGTCCAGTTTTTTGAAGGCCTCGATGATCCTCCCCTGGTCGGGGAATGAGGCAAGGGGATTCTCACCCATGACGTAAAGCCCCTTCAGCTTGCCCTCGATTGCGGCATCCACCATCCCCATGGCATCGAGGCCGGAGTTGGCGGAAAGGTCGGTTCCCCACTGTTCCTCGAACCATCCGCGGATTCCATCATCGGTAACCGGCTGATATCCGGGAAAGAATTCCGCAAGGGCTCCCATGTCCATGGAGCCCTGGATGTTGTTGTATTCGGACATGGGTATGATTCCCGCTCCCAGCCTTCCCACGTTGCCGGTGATAAGGACCAGGTTTGCGGCAGCCGTGACCGTGTCCTCTCCTGTGTAGGGGCTGGCCCCGCCCAGGGTGATCAGAACTGTGACGTTTTTCGCTGATGCGATCTCACGCGCGGCCTCTTTGATCTGGTCCGGGCCGACACCCGTGACTGACTTCATCTTCTCCGGCGTATATTCCTTGAGTGACTCCCGCAGCTCATCGAGACCGGACACCCGTGTCTTGCAGAACCGGCTGTCCTCGAGACCCTCTTCCAGGATCACTGAAGCCAGTGAGTTCAGAAGGGCAACGCTCGTACCCGGCTTGTGCTGCATCCAGAGGTCGGTGAATTTTGTCAACTTGACCTTCCGGCTGTTCGCCGCGATCAGTCTGGCGGCACCGGAGCGGACCTGCTTTAAAACCTTGAGCCCGGCGACATGTACGTCCTCGGTGATATTCGAATCAAGGGCAAAGATGAGATCGGAGTGCTGCAGGTCGTTCAGGGAGTTGGAAGGAGCTTCGACACCGAATGCCTTCCTGAGTGCTTCCATGCCGGGAAAATGACCGAAACGGGCGATGGAATCGACATTGTTGGTCCCGACAACAGCCCGCATGAATTTCTGAAACAGGTAGTTCTCCTCATTGGTGCATCGGGCCGAGGAAATGCCGCCTATTGCATCGGGACCATCGCTGGAACGGATCTTTTCCAGACCCTTGACGATGTACTCGTAAGCCTCATCCCACGTTGCCGCAACCAGCTCCCCGTCCTTGCGCACCATCGGTTCGGTGACTCTGTCGGGATGATGAACGTACTCGTAACCGAACCGTCCCTTGCAGCAGAGGAACCCGTTGTTGTTGGATCCCTCGTCATCCACACCCAGCACGTGGTAAATATGGTCACCCTTGACCTCCAGGTGAAGGGTGCATCCCACACCGCAGAAGGGGCAGGTGGTCCTTACCGGGGTCAGTTCCCACGAAGGAGCCGTGTGCTTGAAGATCCGGCTGTACAGGGAACCTACCGGACACGCCTGGATGCACTGGCCGCAGAACTCGCAGTCCATCGGCCTGGTGAAAGACGGCTCCACCACCGTGGGGAAACCCCTGTTGGTAAAATCCAGTTCACCTTCCCCCTGGACCTCATCGCATATCCTTACGCATCGACCGCACAGGATACACCTGTTCTGGTTCATCTCGATGAGGGGGGACAGATAATCGATTCTCTTGTCCACATCGATATGCCCGAACCTGCCGTAATCCCGCCCGTGTTCGAAGACCAGATCCTGGAGAAGGCACCGTCCTGATTGTGGACACACCGGGCACTCCAGTGGATGGTAGGTTAAAAGAAGCTCCAGAACCGTCTCCCGGGCCCGTTTGACACGGGCGGTGTTGGAGTGGATCTCCATGCCATCAGTCACGGGCACTACGCAGGAGGCAAAGAGCCGGTCCGTCCCCTCGACCTCCACGACACACATGCGGCAGGACCCGTAGGGGAGCAGATACTTGTGGTCACAGAAGGTGGGGATGTCTATATTCAATTCCCGTGCGGCGTTGAGTATTGTCGTTCCCCTGGGAACCTGGACTTTTTTACCGTCTATGGTGATCGTGAACATCGATTTTCCTCTGTCAATCCTTCAGCTAATTAGATGCCGATCCAGACTTTAATCCTCGGTATCGCAGCGGAGGCAACGTCTTGCTTCTTTCATGGCCATTTCCCTGGTGTAACCAAGTTCGACCTCCGCGAAATCACGAAGCCTTTTCTCTACTTCCATCGTGGGCATGTCGGGCCTTGTCAGATGCATGTCTTCATCGGTCAACTCCAGAGCTGCCACCGCCTCGATGTTGGGAACTGTCACGGCATATTGCGGGACAACCTCCTCACCGTTGAGGAAGAGCTCCATGTGCGCTGCGGCCCTCTTGCCGGCACTGATGGCGTCGATGACCATCCAGGGGCCTGTCACTACGTCTCCGCCTGCGAAGACCCCCTCAAGGTTGGTCATCTGGGTGTAGGGATGAACTTCCAGGCTGTTCCACTTGCTGATGCTCAGGCCGTGTTCTTCGCCCAGGAAATCCAGATCGGGTTTGCCGCTGACGGCCACGATGAGGTTGTCCAGCTCTATCTCGAACTCAGATCCCTCAACGGGCTCAGGTCTGCGTCGACCGGAAGAATCGGGTTCTCCCAGCTCCATACGGATACACTCGACACCGGTCAACTTTCCACCTGAGGTCAGGACTTTGACGGGAGCCACCAGATAGTCAAGCTTTGCGCCTTCATTGAGAGCCTCCTCGATCTCCATATCGTCGGCAGGCATCTCCTTGCGTGTCCTTCTGTACAGGATGGTGACATCAGCCCCCATCCTCAGGGCAACCCTTGTCGCGTCGATGGCCGTGTTTCCTCCCCCGACAACAGCAACTCTCTTTCCAAGCGGCACCTTTTCTCCGAGATTGGTCTGCCGAAGGAAGGTCAGGCTTTCATAGACGCCCTTAGCGCCCTCACCCGGGATGCCCATTTTCAGATCGACGTGGGCGCCGGTGGCGATGAACACAGCTTCATGATCCTGGCGGATCTTGTCGAACGTCAGATTCTTCCCGACGGGTGTCTTAAGATGAAGTTCCACTCCCATCTTCTCGATGGCTACGATCTCGTGCTGCAGGGTATCCCGCGGCAATCTGTACTCGGGAATGCCCAGAGTCAGCATGCCTCCCGCCACTCGCTGGGCCTCGAATATCACAGGCGAGAAATCACTCAGCGCGAGGAAGTGGGCGGCGGTAAGGCCCGCAGGACCCCCTCCGATAACAGCGACTTTCTTCCCCTTGCCGGAGATCTTCTGCACCTTGATGCTGTACTTCCCGGTGGCCTCCTCTCTGGCAGCGAAGTCAGCGGCCACTCTCTTGAGGGTACGAATGCTGATCGCCTCGTCGAGGTCGGCTCGCCGGCATTTGCTCTCACAGGGATGGTGACAGACCCTTCCGCATACTGCGGGAAGTGGATTGGTATATCGGATCAGTTCGATGGCCTCGGAGAATTTGCCCTCGCCGATCAGGGTTACATAAGCAGGGACATCTGTTTCAATGGGACATACATGCTGGCACGGGGACGAGATGATCTGTTGGCAGACGACGGCAGGGCATCTCTTGTCGATAATGTGGGACTCGTACTCGTGCCGGAAATAGCGGATGGTGGAAAGAACAGGGTTGGCGGCCGTCTGGCCCAGGCCGCACAGGGAGGTGTTTTTGATCTCGGCGCCCAGTTCCTCCAGGTTCTTCAGATCCTCCATGGTTCCGTGGCCGGAGGTTATCCTGTCCAGGATACCCAGCATTGTCCTCGTCCCCATACGGCAGGGAACACACTTCCCGCACGATTCGGCGGTGGTAAACGAGAGGAAGAAACGGGCCACGTCTACCATGCAGGTCCGCTCGTCCATGATGACCACGCCGCCGGAACCCATCATGGCGCCGGCCTGGATCAGAGAGTCATAGTCTATGGGTGTCTCGACGATCTCCGAAGGCAGGCAGCCGCCGGAAGGACCACCAAGCTGGGCCGCCTTGAACTTCCCGCCGCCGACGATCCCGCCGCCGATATCGTAAATGATCTCCTTGAGCTGGGTCCCGGCCGGGACCTCGATCAGGCCCGTGTTGTTGATCTTTCCGGTGAGGGCGAAGACCTTGGTGCCCTTGGTGCTATCCGTGCCTACGCCGGCGTACTTCTCCGCACCGTCCCGGATGATAGGGGGAACACAGGCGAAGGTTTCAACGTTGTTGATGTTCGACGGCTGGTTGTAAAGTCCCTTGTGAGCTGGGAAAGGAGGTCTCGACCGGGGCATACCACGCCGCCCCTCGATGGATGCCATGAGAGCGGTCTCCTCACCGCACACGAACGCTCCCGCACCCTCCTTGATCTTGAGGTGAAAGGAGAAATCGCTCCCGAATATGTTCTCACCCAGGTAGTTTCTCTCCTCCGCCTGAGCAATGGCGGTGCCCAGGCGCTCGATGGCCAGTGGGTATTCCGCCCGGCAGTATATGTAACCGTATTTTGTGCCGATGGCGTAAGCTGCTATCACCATCCCTTCGAGCACCGCGTGGGGGTCACCCTCCAGGACGCTCCTGTCCATAAACGCCCCCGGGTCGCCCTCGTCAGCGTTGCAGATCAGGTATTTCGGATCACCGGCAGCGTTGGCACAGAACTCCCACTTGAGGCCAGTGGGAAAGCCGCCCCCTCCACGCCCCCTCAGACCAGACCTTTTGACGACCTCCCTGATGATCGTGGGAGACATGGTAGTCAGAGCCTTCTCCGCAGCCTGGTAGCCATCGGTGTCGAGGTAGTCCTGGATCCTGTCCGGATCTATGAATCCGCAGCGCCTGAGGACGATGCGGGTCTGCTTCTTGAAGAAGTCCAACTCCTCGTAGGTTGGGATCCCCTTGTAGATCTTCTCTCCGTTTGAGGTGATCTGACCGATGGCGTAATCGGTGACCGGTTTGCCGTCCACGACGTGATTCTTGATGATACTGGAGACCATCTCGGGCTCAACCTTGGCATAGGTGACCCGCGACCGCCCCGGGAGAGAAACGTCAACCAGGACCTCCTGGTAGCACATCCCGATGCAGCCGGTCCTGAGGATAGGCACGTCGATGGACAGTTTGTCCATCTGCTGCTGCACCTCCGACAGGATACCCTTTGCGCCTGAGGCCAGTCCGCAGGTTCCCATTCCGATTACAATTAATTTATCGCTGTCGTTTGCCATCTGCCGTTATATCCTCCTGAAGAGAGGTTGTTACTCCCCTCTCTCCATACTGTCCATCTCCCGAAGGTTCACGACGATCCTCTCTGTTTTTACAGGGTCCAGAGTGCCGTGGGCATCGTTGTCGATCATGATCACGGGGGCCAGACCGCATGCGCCCAGGCAGGCCACTTTCTCGAAGGATGCGAACATGTCCTCGCTGGTCTCGCCATGGCCTATCCCAAGCATGCTCTCCAGTTTGGAGATGACTATTTTACCGCCCCGGACGTGGCAGGCCGTGCCGGAACAGGCCCTGATGATATGCCTCCCGCGGGGGGTCAGGTGGAACTGGGTGTAGAAGGTCAGGACGCCGTAGACCTGACTGCGATAAAGGCCCATCTGGTCGGCCACCATATTGGCCGCTTCCTCAGGGACATATCCGTAGACCTTCTGAACATCCTGGAGGACGGGAATCAACATCCCCCTGGTTTCCGCCAGTGAATCGACGATCTTCCGGACGGGAGCCAGATCGATCTGCTCCTCTGCTTCCTCTCCTCCGGCGTCCTCTCTGACATCCTCTAATGTTACGTCGGCGCTCACCGCCACCTCCACATATAATTCACCATATCGATATAGCGCTCGTTCATGCTCCTCAGGGAATCGACCAGCCTGTTAATAAACAGGTTCATGATCTTCACCGCGTCGGCAGGGAACTGCTCGACAAGCCGGTCGAAATCACCGCGCTCCAGGAGATAAAGGACACAGTCCCCCTGTGCAACGGTGTTGGCCGAATGGCTGCCGCCCGTGAGAAAGGTCATTATCCCGACAAATTGCCCGGCGGGCACCACGGCAAGACTCTGGGCTTCGCCTTCCTTGGCTCTTTTGGTGATCTTCACAGAACCGCCTCCTACAAGATAGAGGTCTCCTCCAGCGGTGCCCTCGTTGAAAATGGGTTCCTTGTCCTGATAGGTCCGCTTCTGAAGGGCGCCTGCCAGGAAGGTAAGCGCCTCCTCGGACACGTCTTTTAAGGACTCGATTTCCTTAAGTTGACTGATTTCGATCATTGGATTTTCCTCCTCATACCTTCACCACCTTGACACGGACGACCGCGGTCTCGGCGTCTCTGTTCCGCCCGGGCACCATCAGGGCGCTTGCTGGGGCATTGGCGAAGTGGCGCGGCATGAACAACACTCCCAAGGCCAGATCCTCAGAGTAGCTGACAGCCACAGAAACCTCCCCCTGGGCGGAAACCGTTCGGACTGTGCTTCCGTCAGGGACATCCAGCCCGATCCCTGTTTGCGGGTTCATCAGAAGAGTAGCCTCGGAAGCGAGCTTATTTAAGGACTCGGAGTACCTTGTAAAGCTGCCTGAGTGGAAGAGAAGGTCCTCGAAAACCAGAGTCATGGGGTATTGAGAATCGGCGCCATGCGTGTCCCATCCGGAAACTGCAGAAAAAATCCTTTTGTCCAACGGTACACCGTCCATCAAAAGATGACGTGTGCCAAGGTAACCCTCATGGAATTTCTCCCGGGCATCCTCCCGGGAGAAGGGCCACTGGAGCCCGTTGTCAGCCAGAATATGCTGGCTGATTCCGGAGTAGAAGGGGACTGTTTGGGCGATCTCGTCCAGAACTTCGGCCGCGTTGACGTATTTCATCCCATTTTCTCCGCCCATCACTCCCAGGTCGGAGAAAATCCGCCAGTCAGGCCGGGAAAGGCCTACACTATCAATGGCCTTTTGGGTCCTCTGAATGCGGCGATCCATACTCGTCAGGGTCCCGTTCTTCTCAGCCAGGGTCCCGGCGGGGAGCACGACATCGGCCATCGAGGCAGTCTCGGTCAAAAACAGTTCCTGGACGACAAGAAACTCCACGGTCTTCAGCGCCTCAGCCACAACCTTCCCTCCAGGGAAGGTTGCAAGAGGATTGACCCCGGCCAGGTAGAGGGCTTTCAGGTTACCGTCCGCGGCAGCCTGGATCATTTCCAAAGCGTTCATCCCGGTATCTTTGGGCACCTTTGCATTCCAGGCTTTTTCGAACTTCTTGCGCTCTGTTGCCGAGCTGACCTCCACGTGCCCCGGGAGCCTGTCCGGTGCAATCCCCATATCCACTGTTCCCTGGAAATTGGTGCTGGCAATGACCGGATACAGACCGAAGCCTTCCTGACCGAGCTTGCCTGTAAGCATGAGAAGATCGATCAGGGCATTGATGAGCAGATCCCCGCCTGAATGAAGGGCGGCCGTTTCCCCAAAGATAATGGCGGCCTTCCCGGCGCCGGCGAACTCCCGTGCTGTCTGGACAATGTCATCCACACTCACATCTGTGTTCCGGGCAATGACATTCAGATCCTTCTCCTTAACGGAGAACTCGAGGTCGGACAGTTTTTTATAATCCTTGACGGCCTCACTGTCGTAAAGACCCTCCTCGATAATCACCGCGATCATTCCCTTGACCAGAGCAAGCTCCTTGCCCACCGCCACAGTGAGGGATCTTTTTGCAAGCCTTGACAGTGCGGTTCGCCTCGGGTTGATCTCTGTCACCAGCCCACCCCTGTGGATGGCATGTTTTACCCTCAGGCCGGTAATGGGATGGGAAACGGTGACGTCACAGCCCACGATGAGCAGTGCATCGACATAGTTGAGCTCATCTGTGGAGTTGGTCGCGGCAAAGACACCGAGGCGATCCTCAAGGACAGGAAGCACCGCCCTCGACCACATGCCGGAGGGTGTGTCCACATTGTTGGTGGAGTAAACAGACCGCATGAGCTTCTGGAACAGATAAAGATCCTCGTTGGTCAGACGGTCGGACACGATCCCCCCGATGGATGATCCGCCGTTATCGTCTTTGATCTGTCCCATCTTTCCGGCCACCGTCGTCAGGGCCGCCTCCCAGGTAACAGTTCTCAGCACACCTTCGGCGTTTCGCACCATGGGCGAGGTTATACGCTCCGGATGATTAATGACATCGTAGCCAAAATAACCCTTGGAGCACAGACTGCCCTGGTTGATCCCCCTGCCTTCAGTGTGGGTCACCCGGTGGACGACATTATCCTTGTGATTATAGTGGAGAGTGCACCCGCAACTGCAGAAGGGACAGATTGCCTCGGCTTTGTCCATCTCCCAGGTCCTGGCCCTGTACTTCATGGCCCTGGAGGTTATGGCCCCGACCGGGCAGGACCAGATGCAGTGACTGCAGTATTCACAGTCAAGCGATTTGTCCATAAAAGGCCCGACAATGGTGTCGGCACCCCTGTAGGACATTCCCAGGGCGGTGACACCCTGAATCTCGTCGCAGACCCTGACACAGCGTTTGCACTGGATACACCTGTTGAGGTTCCGGTTGATCAGAGGGCTGATGATCTGATCCCTCAGCACCCTTTTCTCTCCCGTGAAACGTGTCTCAGCACTTCCGTATTTGAATGCGAAATCCTGAAGTGTGCACTCGCCGGAGGCATCACACACCGTGCACTCCAGTGGATGGTTGATGAGAAGAAACTCAAGCATCATTCTGCGGGCTTTCTTAATCCTGGCATTGCCGGTCTGGACCACCATCCCCTCCGCCACCGCCAGGGTGCAGGCAGTCTGAAGCTTGCCCATTCCCTCCACCTCAACCACGCACATCCTGCATGCCCCGAGTTCACTGAGACGGGCCTGATAGCAGAAGGTTGGGATTTCGATACCCAGTTTTTTAGACGCTTCCAGAATGTTCATGTGGGCATCAACCATGATCTGTTTGTCGTCTATCGTCAGCCGGACCATCATGATGCTGCCTCCACATCGGTTCTCCGGGTTACTCTGTTTCCGATATGGGCCATGTATTCATGGCGGAACTTCTTTATAGTGCTGACAACAGGATTGACGGATGCCTCGCCCAGACCACAGAATGAGGTGGACTGGATCCCGTCACAAATATCCAGGAGAAGGTCAAGGTCGGCCTCGGTTCCCTTCCCGTCAAGGATGCTGTCAAGGATTCTGCGGATCCAGAACAGGCCCTCCCGGCATGGTGTACACTTTCCACACGATTCGTGCTCGAAGAACTTGATGAGCACATGGGTCGCCTTCACCATATCTGTTGTGTCATCCAGCACCATCACCGCCCCGGAACCCAGCATGCTTCCCGCTGCGGCCAGGGCGTTGAAGTCCAGACGGACGTCCAGTTCAGACTCGTCGAGACAGGAAGAGGACGCGCCTCCCGGGAAGGCGGCCTTGAAGGCTCTGTTGTCCCTCATTCCGCCGGCATGCTCGAAGATCAACTCCCGGAGGGTGACCCCCATGGGCAGTTCGTACACCCCTGGCCGGACGACATGCCCACTAACTGAGTAAAGCTTGGTCCCCGGACACTCAACAGTCCCGATCCCCGCATACCAGGCTCCGCCCCTGAGGATTATCGGTGCCACCGATGCCAGGGTCTCGACGTTGTTCACCACGGTCGGATGATTCCTGTAGCCGACATTAACCGGGAACGGCGGCCGGATCCTGGACTGGCCGCGCTTACCCTCGAGGGATTCGATGAGGGCCGTTTCCTCCCCGCATATATAGGCTCCCGCACCGCGGTGCACCGTAACGGAAAAATCAAAACCCGAGTTCAGGATATTCTTGCCGAGAAAGGATCTCGACTCCGCCTGGGCGATGGCCCTCTCAAGAATCCTGGCTCCCTCGGGATATTCTCCTCGAATATAGATAAAGCCCTTCTCAGCCCCGACAGCGTATCCGGCGATGGCCATTCCCTCCAGAATTGCGTGAGGATCCTTCTCGATGAGGACCCGGTCTTTGAAGGTGCCCGGTTCTCCCTCATCCGCGTTGCAGATGATGTATTTGGGTTTTCTGGTATCCCGGGAGGCAAAATCCCATTTCATCCCCGCGGGGAATCCCGCCCCTCCCCGTCCACGCAGCCGGGAGAATCTGACCTCATCGATGACCTCCTCAGGGGTCATATCGTTGAGAGCACGGGGCAGAGCCACGTATCCCTCATTAACAAGGTACGAATCGATGTGGGCTGGATTTGGCCGGTTGATATTTCTGGTCAGAATTTTCAAATCTTTCAAACCTTTTCTCTGTAGGAGCCCAGTATCCGGTTCACTGAATCCTCTGAAACCTTTCGGTGCAGATCCTCGTCGATCATCACGGCCGGGGCGTGGTCACAGGCTCCAATGCACTCAACTTCCACCAGGGTAAACAGACCGTCATCGGAAGTCTTGCCGACATCAACTCCCAGTTCTTTCTTCAGTGCCTCCAGGACATTTTCTGCTCCGTTTACATGACAGCTGAGGTTTCGGCACACCTGGACAAGATGCCTTCCCACGGGCTCGGTGAACAGCATCGTGTAGTAGGTGGCAACCTCAAATGTGCGAACATGGGGAACACCTATGAACTCGGCGACAAAGGTCAAAGCCTCCTCGGAAAGATGACCCTGGATTGACTGAACATAGTGGAGAAGAGGAAGGATGGCGGAGGCCGACGCTTCATAGCGAGAAAGAATATCCTCCATCTCCTTTGATTCACGGGCACTGAAGATTTCAGTACTCTTCATCATCGATCGATCTCTCCCAGAACGATATCAAGGCTCCCGATTATGGCCACGACATCCGCCAGCATATTCCCCTTGGCCATAGTCAGAAGGGACTGGAGATTTACAAATGATGGCGGTCTGATCCGCAACCGGTAAGGTTTGGAGCTCCCGTCACTGACGATGTAGAAACCGATCTCGCCCTTGGGCGCCTCGATAGTGCTGTATACCTCTCCCACGGGCGGCGCAAGACCATCAACCACCAGCTTGAAGTGGTGGATCATTGCCTCTATGGAATCCTCCAGCCGATCTTTCTCGGGAAAGACATATTTGGGTGATCTCTCGATATAAGGACCCTCAGGCAGACCGTCGAGAAGCTGCCGGAGCATCCTGGAACTCTGTCTCATCTCCCTGAGCCTGACCATGTAGCGCGCGTACACGTCACCTTCGGGAAGGACCGGTATCTCAAAATCCAGTTCATTGTAGACCTCGTAGGGTTCGTCCCTCCGGATGTCCCAGTCAACGCCTGATGCCCTCAGGGAGGGGCCTGACAGACCGAGGCTTATGGCATCCTCACGGCTGATATGACCGACATTTTTGGTTCTCATCATCCAGATGCGGTTTTTTGTGAGCAGCCGTTCGTATTCGTTGATCTTGACGTCGAATTTGTCGACGAAATCCTTCACCCGGGCCTCGAAACCCTCCGGGATGTCGCTGACCACTCCCCCTGGTCTGAAATAGGTCGGCATCAATCGGGCGCCCGTGGTCATCTCGATGATGTCGAGGATATCCTCGCGTTCCCTCATACCGTAAAAGAGCATCGTCATGGCCCCGACGTCAGCCGCGTGGGTTCCCAGCCAGAGCAGGTGGCTCATGATCCTGGTAAGCTCGGCGATGATCGTCCTGATGTACTGGGCTCTCACGGGCGCCTCCAGCCCGAGAAGTTTTTCAACGGCCAGGATGTAGGCCAGGTTGTTGCTTCCGGAGGCAAGGTAATCAAGTCTGTCGGTAAGGGGAAGCACCTGAAGATACTTCTTGTCCTCCGAGAGCTTTTCGACCCCACGATGGAGATACCCGATGTCGGGGATGGCGTTGACCACCACCTCTCCGTCAAGTTCCAGGATGATTCTCAGAACCCCGTGTGTGGAGGGATGGTGGGGGCCCATGTTGATGGTCATTATTTCCTGTTTCGCCACCTGGTCCTCCTCACCATCTCACCTGCCCGCCAAGGGGAAATTCCTTGCGGAGCGGATGTCCTTCAAAATCGTCGGGGTTAAGGATCCTCCGTTGATCCGGGTGGCCGGCGAATCTGATGCCGAACATGTCGTACACCTCTCGCTCGAGCCAATCGGCCGTTCTCCAGACCCCATACGCCGTATCAACCTCAACCCCGTCCTTAACCCGTGTTTTGATCCTGAACCGCATCTTGTTTTCGATGGAGTACAGTTGGTAGACAACGTCGAAAGGAGCATCCTCCCTGTCGATCCAGTGCACAGCCGTCAGGTCTGAAAGGAAATCGAAGACCAGATCAGGATCGTCCCTGAGCAGTGTCAGCACCTCGACACATCGATCAGGGGCTACGACAACCGTCACTTCTCCCCTGAAAGATCCGACCTCAACAATGGCATCGGCGTGGTCCTTCCTGAGAGCCTTGACAGCGGGGTGTTGTTCGAGGTCCTCGCTCTGATAATTCTGGCGATCCCAGCCGGTCGTCAACTTTCCACCCTCTTTGTCGGACCCACAAAGCCCGGTTTGATATTCCTGGGCTCGGCTGAGAAGTTCGATTCACCATCGATCTTCATCTGGAGCGTCATAAGGCCGTGAATGAGGGCCTCCGGTCGAGGCGGACATCCAGGTACGTAGACATCAACCGGGACGACGTGGTTGACGCCCGGCACCACGCTGTAGGTCTGAAAGATCCCACCGCAGGTGGCGCAGCTGCCCATGGCCAGGACGTAGCGCGGTTCGGACATCTGATCATAAAGCTTCTTCAACACCGGGGCCATCTTGTTGGTCACAGTGCCCGCCACGATCATCAGATCCGCCTGACGCGGGGAGGCCCTGAACACCTCCCAGCCGAAACGGGACATGTCGTATCGGGAACAGGCCATTGAGATCATCTCGATGGCGCAGCAGGCCAGTCCAAACTGCAGCGGCCACAGTGACGACCTTCTGCTCCAGTTGATCAGCGAACTGATGGTTGTGAGGAAAATATTGGCCTCTTTCGGCCCGGAACCACGGTATACGCGTGTAGGATTTTTGCTCATGACCAGTCCAGCGCGCCCTTTCTCAGGACGTAGATGTACCCGAACAGAAGGACGAAGATAAACAGGAGCATCTCAACAAACCCGAAGATAACCGGGTCGAAGCGGGTGAAGAGAACTGCCCACGGGTAGAGGAATACAACCTCAATGTCGAAAAGGATAAACAGCATGGCAACCAGATAGAACCGCACGTCGAAACGCTGGCGGGCATCCTTGAAGGGGACCATACCGCATTCGTATGTGGATATTTTCTCCGGGTTGGGATTCTTTCGCCCCAGGAAGGTGGAAACAACGACCATCCCGCCCCCAATGGCGACCGCGAGGGCAAAGAATATCAGGATGGGAAGATAACCGAGAATAGCGCTTTCCTGCAAAACACCGCCTCCAAACCTGAAAAACCCCGGTCTCCATGATGGACCCTGTTGAGCACCCACCAGATCCCAGGGCGGTGAAGAACATTAACTGCCGCCCACCAAAAAGTGCCGGTGAGGGGCTGTTACTCGATTATGTTAACGGAGTGAATCGCCACTGATTGTATACAAAAAACAAGAAACAAAGTCCACACAAAAATTCATTTTTTCACAAAAACCCTCTGATTTACCTTCCCAGGTCCAACCATGGCTTTATTATCCCTTTTTCCTTGACATGACAATCGGCCTATGATAGATGGAAAGCCTTTAATTTTAAAGGCAAATTTCGTTTGGAGGGGGGTCGACACAATGACCAGATCCAGAGAGTTGTTCACTGACGCCCGGTCCGTCATTCCGGGTGGGGTCAACAGCCCAGTGAGGGCGTTCAGGTCCGTGGGGGGTGATCCTCCATTCATTAAAAGAGCTTCAGGTTCTTCCATCGAGGATGTGGACGGCAACACTTATATCGACTACGTCGGTTCCTGGGGCCCGATGATCGTCGGCCATGCCAATGAGGAAGTCCTGGATTCGATCATCGAGGTTGCCAGGGGAGGAACAAGCTTCGGCGCTCCCACGGAGCGCGAGACCCAATTGGCAAAGATGGTCATCGCTGCAGTCCCATCCATCGAGAAGGTCCGCATGGTCAACTCAGGCACCGAAGCCACCATGAGCGCCATTCGGGTTGCCAGAGGCGTCACCGGACGAGACAGGATCATTAAATTCAATGGCTGCTATCATGGTCATGCTGACGGCCTTCTCGTCCGTGCCGGGTCAGGGGCTCTGACCCTCGGGGTGCCTGACAGCCCGGGCGTACCCGCTGATTATGCCCGCAATACTCTTGTTGCCGAGTTCAACGACATCGAGTCGGTCCAGCGGCTTTTCGACAAGAACAGTGGTGAGGTCGCGGCGGTGATCGTAGAACCGGTTCCCGGTAATATGGGGGTTATGGTCCCGGCAGATGGTTTCCTCCAGGACCTGCGGAAGATCACCGGGAAAGAAGGGGCCCTGCTGATATTCGACGAAGTGATGAGCGGGTTCAGGGTCGCCCTGGGCGGGGCACAGGAGCTGTTTGGTGTAACTCCGGACCTGACTACCCTGGGAAAAGTTATCGGGGGGGGGCTTCCTGTGGGCGCATACGGGGGGAAGGCCGAGTACATGGCACAGGTAGCCCCCGAGGGGCCCATTTACCAGGCCGGCACCCTCTCAGGAAATCCCCTGGCCATGGCCGCCGGGATAACCACACTCAACATCCTCAAGCGGCCCGGGGCTTACGACACGCTCGAAAGTACCTCAGCGCAGCTGGCGGATGGTCTTGCTGACGTTAACGGAAAACTGGGCGTGGACCTGGCTTTTAACCGGGTGGGCTCCATGTTCACCACCTTCTTTACCTCGGGCCCCGTTACGAATCTCGAAAGTGCCAAATCCTCAGATACCACCAGGTTCGGAAAATACTTCATGGCTATGCTCAAAGAGGGGGTTTATCTTGCGCCATCCCAGTTCGAAGCGGCCTTTGTGTCCCTGGCCCACACTGACAAGGACCTCGAACGGACACTCCGGGCCCACGAAAAAGCCCTGGGGAAGGTTCTGTCAAAATCTGGCCCTGCTTGACATTCGAGAGCCGCTTTGTAAAGTTGTCGCCGTTTGCTTTGAAGCCTCACATGGCTAAACCGAAGACATTTTACGATCTTTTAAAATTCAGTAGTCTTGGGCTGGAGATGGGCGCCTCTGTCGTTATTGGCCTCCTGGTCGGGATCTATCTTGACAGGAAATTCGGCATCTATCCATGGTTGACCCTGCTCTTTATGTGCTTCGGGTTTGTGGCCGCGACGAAGGCCCTGATCAAGGCCGTCAAAAAAGGGTTCTTCCTGGAGGGAGAGAGGGAAGAATGATCCCCGGCAAAGACACCTCAAGACTCAGACGTCTCAAGCTGTGGATTGTTTGCTTGACTCTGGTCCCCGCCCTGATCATCTTTGCCGCGGGGCGAAATTATTTCGCCCTGGGGTATTTTACCGGCGGTATGTTGATCCTGCTGAATTTGTTCGGTATCGAAACCTCTGTCAAGGTTTTCATGGGCGCAGAGGGATCAGGGAGAATTCTGGCTGTCATCATTTACACAGGGAAGCTGGCTCTTGCTGCTGCCGTTGTTGGGGTTGTCCTGATCAAGAAGCTGGCTTCTCCGGTAGCTCTCATGCTTGGATTATCCATACTGCTGGCAGCGTTAATATTTGACTTTTTTATATTTCCCATGGATAAAGTGGACAAAAGGAGTGTTAATGACAGCTGAAACTTTTATCATTCTGGACCACACACCACTTTACAGTGCCCTTGAAAAGATCGAAGGAATCGACCCTGCACCCATCATTCATGCGGGACTGGTCTCTCTCCTTCTCGTTGGCCTTGCCATTACGGTAAACCGTTCATACAGGAGGAATCAGCGGGTCCTCCCTGAGGAGAAGACGTTCACTGTAACCAATTTCATGGAGATGGCGATCGGCGGCCTGTTTGAATTCATGCAGCAGACCATGGGGGATAATGCCAAAAAATTTCTTCCTCTCATAGGCACCACCGGCATCTTCATCCTGATCTCCAACCTCCTCGGAACCATCCCCGGGTTTGACCCACCCACAAGTAATCTGAACACCACACTGGCCTGTGCCATAGTCATTGTGGTCGCCACCCACTACGTCGGCATTCGCACCCATGGGGTCAAGTACATCAAGCACTTCCTCGGTCCCGTTCTGTGGCTGGCCCCTTTAATGTTTGTTATCGAAATAATCGGACATCTGGCACGTATATTAAGTTTGTCTTTCCGGCTGTTCGGCAACATGTTTGGAGATCACATGGTGCTTGGAATCTTTATGGGCATGGTTCCGCTTCTCATACCAGTCGCTTTCATGGGACTGGGAGTCTTTGTGTCAGTGGTTCAGGCTTTCGTGTTTACCCTGCTCTCCATACTCTACATCAGTGGGGCTTTGGAAGAAGCACATTAACCAAAAAATTAATAGGAATAATATAAGATCTCTTAAGAAAGGAGGCTTACATCAATGAACAAAAAGGCTGCTATCATACTCTTTACAGCGTTCTTCCTGCTGACTCTGGCCCCGGTTGTTCTCGCCGCTGACGAGGCCGCTGAAGCACTTCCCGGGAATGCGGGAGCCCTTATCGCTCTCGGTGCCGGGCTGTGCCTTGGCATCGCCGCTCTCGGTGGATCCATTGGCCAGGGGATTGCCATCAAGGGTGCCCTGGATGGGATCGCGAGAAACCCCGGTGCTTCAGGAAAGATTATGACCCCGATGATCATCGGTCTCGCCATGATCGAGTCGCTTGTCATCTATTCTCTGGTTGTCGCGCTGCTTCTGGTCTTCAAAATATAACCATTAGCGGGGAGGGCTGTTACACCTCCCCATTTTTCAAAGTCTTTATGTGAAAATGATTACTTTAACAAGATCGAGGGGCCTGGGGGAGTGGACACGGGCCAGGCATCCGAAAGGGGAACAATGATGAGGCAGATTCTGTTCATGCCCTTAATCTTTTTGCTCATAGCGTCGCCTGCCACAGCTTTAACGACCTCCGATTGTTTCGATTGTCACTCCGATGAAGACCTCACCAGGACTGTCGCCGGTGTGGAAGTGTCTCTCTTCATCGATGAGAACGTTTTCAACCAGTCCATCCATGGGGACATGGATTGCACAGACTGCCATGAGGGGCTCATGGACGCAGAGGATGAACACGAGGAGGTTCTGGAGCTCGTCCAGTGCGGCAATTGCCATGATGACTTCATGGAGGCCATGAAACAGGGCGTTCACTCACCGGAAGCAGCCCGAGTAAAAACCGATCTGCCGACCTGCGCCCACTGCCACGGAAAACACGACATCCTGCCTGCTGATAATGTTCGCTCCCGTATTTACGACTTGCAGGTTCCTAACACCTGCTGTCAGTGCCATGCTTCCGAGGGCTTCGCCTCACGCCATCCCGGGATCGAACCCGATGTCTGCTCCGAGTACGAGGCCGGCATGCATGGAATTGTCCTCATCAAGAGCGGTGTGGTCTTCTCCGCCGTTTGCAATGACTGTCACGGCAGCCACGACATCCTGCCTGCCCGGGATCCATCTTCCCGCGTGAGCCGCACCAATATCAACAACACCTGCGGCACATGCCACACCGGCATCGTCGAAACCTACGACTCGAGCATTCACGGCAAACTGCTCAGTGAGGGGGCAGCACAAGCGCCTACCTGTCCATCGTGCCACGGCAATCACCGCGTGGACCGTGCTATGGATGACGAGTTTCTTGTATCTGTGACCGACAGGTGCTCCGGATGTCATCCGGATGAGGCCGACACCTTCAGAGATACTTACCATGGGCAGGTCACAGGGCTGGGTTACGCACAGGCAGCTCAGTGCCCGGACTGCCACGGCGCTCACGACATCCTGCCCAAAGAGGATCCCTTGTCGAAGATCCATCCCGCCAACCTGGTAGAAACGTGCAGGGCGTGTCATCCCGGCGCCGGTGTCAATTTCACAATGTACATGCCCCATGCCGATTATCATGACGCCAAGCGATACCCATACCTCTATTATCTCTATCTGGCCATGGTGATCCTTCTGTCGGGGGTCTTCACATTCTTTGGTATCCACACCCTGTTGTGGTTCCTTCGGGCCCACAAGGAGGAGAAGAACAAACGGACCTAGGAGCCTGTCGGAGAACTTCACACAGGCTCCCGGATCCGACAACATCCGGGGAGGTTGCGATGAGCGAACATGCACAGGTTTCAC
>QIEJ01000066.1 GCA_003228585.1 Pseudomonadota bacterium | reverse complement strand
TTTTTCTTGAACATACCCAGCAGGCCTTTTTTCTTGCCTTTTTTCTTCAGGTCAATGTTGTCAGGGATTTCAGCGCTGTCATCGCTGAACGCCAACTCTTCAAAGGAGGGGTCATAGCTTGTGTCCAGTTTATCTTTCTCAGGTTCACCTTCAATGGGTTCGTCTTCTATTGATTCATCTCCGATTTCAACAGGATGATCAAGACTGTCCAGGGTGGAAGGGTCAAGGGGGAGCGGCTTCATTTCTGAAACAGCATGGGAATCGGGCAGCGCCTCGCCCAGTGGTTCATCCTCGATGGGAGACAATTCCTCGAGTTCGGATAACTTTTCCGGGAACGAGGGTGATGGAAAGCCTATCAAGCGTGCCGTAACATGAACCGTTAACTCCACCTCTCCTCCGCCAGGCACAGGAACTGAAACAACGATTCCGTTCTCCCCGGCAGTTACCGTCCTCATTTCCTCATCATCCAGCTTTTCCGCTGTCTGCTCATCCGAAGGCTCATCCACACTCTCCAGTTCGTCCGCGGTTGTGGAAGTTGGTTCCACAGGGTCCTCTACCTGAGCTGTTTCCGTGATCTTTGCCTCCTCAGGGAGTACAGGCTCAACTTTGACCTCATCCTCAGGAGATAGATCGTCGTCCGGTGAAACCTCATCCGGCACACCCTCCTCTTCAGGAGGAACTTCATCGTCAACGGGTGTTGCCGTCTCACTTTCGGCCACAGGCTCTTCCAAAGGAAACTGGTCTTTCAGGGACCTCATAACCAGCTTGAGGATCTCCCTCAGGCTTTCCAGGACCCCGACTCCCTTATTTCCTATGGCTTCCATGAACGGAGCATCGTAGCGATTCAGAAGGGAATTCAGCTCATCAACGGAGAGCAGATCATCCAGATCCCTTTTGTTTCCCTGGATGATGTGGGGCAGGATCTCAAGATCCTTACCGTAAGACTGAAGGTTCTTCTTAAGATTCTCAAGGCTCTCCAGATTTGCTTCCTTCATGGCCTTCTGGGAATCGGCGACCAGGACCACACCATCTACACCCTTAAGAACAAGCTTCCTGGTGGCATTGTAATGAACCTGACCCGGCACAGTGTACAGATGAAGCCTGATCTTATACCCGCCCAGAGTACCTAATTCCATGGGGAGAAAATCGAAAAAAAGTGTTCGATCGGTCTGGGTTGCAAGAGAAACCAGCTTTCCCTTTACTTCGGGCCTGATGTTCTCGTGGATGAACTGGATATTTGTGGTCTTCCCCGAAAGTCCGGGACCATAATAGACGATCTTGATGTTGACCTCTTTACCAGCATAGTTAAAAACAGGCATTTTTTACCGCCCTTTCTTTTTCTGTTCCATGAGTCTTTTGGCGTTGTTCCTTATTGCCATGGGCAGGTTGCGGCTCTTGACAATAAATTCAAGGTCCTTTACGGACATTCTTGGGAGAAATCTGTTCGACAACTCAACAGGCGTCTTGGAGTTCATCACGAGATTTTTCACGATATTTCTGTTGGCTGCCCATTCCCTGTTCCTGCCGATGGCCCTGAGTATCTCCGAGTTAGTTGACGTGTTCTTTGTCAGCATCTCGATCTCGCCCTCCTTGACACCGGGGTTCTCGAGGACTGACATGAAAATCTGGCGGTTGGTTGATTTCAGAAGAATAGTTCGAGCTTCCTTGTCGCCCTTCAGCGCCAGTTTTATCTTTTCCCCTACGCTCATTTTCTGAATGCGGAGTACCAGTGAAAGATCTTTGTCTTGCTCATTCTCCTCAGAGTTTTGAGAGGTGGCTTGAGACCGTTTCTGACCTGATCGAATGTCCATATAGGTGTTAAGGGTTTTCTTAAGTTCAGTGGGGAGATCACCGTGCTCAATCTGAGAACTGATATCCTCGATGGGGATGTCGCCAAGCGCACGCAATGCTATCTCCCTTTCCACAGAAACCTCCGACGCCAGAATCCTGAGTAACACACGAAGCGTTTTTTCCTTTGATGGGTCATGTGGTTTCTTCTCTGTTACCATAACGACCCCGCTTTGAGCATCCTGGCCGGGAGGGCCCGGGTTACTGAAGTTTCACGACGATGGCATCGAAACCTTTGCTCTTGAGTTCGTCTCTGGACTTCGCTGCCTCACTCTTGGAGGGAAATTTCCCCACCCTCACAAAGGTCATTGGTAACTGAGTCTCCTTCTTGGTGAGACGAACCGGATACCCAAGAGACCGTATGCGTTTCATCACTTTTCTGGTATTTTCCTCCAGCAGATAACTTCCCGCGTGAACGACGGCGCCTCCTCCCGAAATCCTCTGCAGGTTGGAGTCTATCCCTGCCCGGCTCAGCTCAGAGACGGCATTAACCGCGCTTGCTGAATTATCAAAGGGTCCCACTGTAAGGTAGTGCATCATCGCCCGCGTGGAGCCCTTCTTGAGAAACGTTTCAACACCTGCCGCAGCCAGCTCTTTCTCAAGTTCCCGCACACTTGTTTTGAGAATAAATGCCCCTACCTGGACAGAATAATTACCGGTCCGCTGTTCCGGAGCGGTGGTCTGTTCAGTTTTCGTGGCAGGCACAGTGTCCGCCGGCCTGGTCTGGAGAGGCTCCGAAGTCTTTTCGGGAGGTTTTTCAGATGCCGGTGCAGGTGCGGTTGTCTTAGCCTCTTTGGCAGGCGGTGGAGCAGGAGCAGGTTTCGCCTGATCTTCCGGCACTACAATTTTAACACTTGCTGGCGGTATCGATGCGGGGACGACCGCTTTTCTTTCCTTCTGAAGATAGGTCAGGGCACCCCAGAGCAGAGCAAGTATGAGAACCAGGGCCCCACCGATCACCACGAAAGGTGAAGGCCTGCGTTTCCCTGGCTCCAGGTTGTCATCTCCACCTCCAACTCCACCCGACTCACGAGGACCGAAACCTGATTGGTCATCGGGAATTGGGCCCTCAAGTGCAGGTTCGGGTTCTCTTTCCGCGGACGGCGCTTCTCCAAATATCTCGTCAGAATCGTTCTCTGACATAACAGCGAAAGCATCAATGGAAACCTCTGATTCGGGCTCTTCAGAAGGCGCCACCGGTTCGTCCGGGGGAAGTTCCTGCTCACCTGGTGCTCCTTCAGGCGGAACTGCGGGATCAGCAGTGACAGGCCTGGCTTCATCCTGGTCAAAAAGGAAGTCGGCAGGATCCTTTTCATCTCCAACCTCGGACTTTTCCTTGTCTTTTGTACCGAACGAGAACGGATCCAGGTTTTCCCTCTTGGGGAAAAGATCAAAATCATCGCCCATAACTAATTCCTTCTCCTTTACGAGGTTGCCTTCTTTGAATCCTCGACGATCTTTTCGGCAAGGTGCGCGGGAACCTCCTCATAGTGGGAAAACCCCATGGTAAAAGATCCTCTGCCCTCCGTCATGGAACGCAGATCTGGTGCATAAGTGAGTATCTCGGACAAAGGCACCTGGGCTTTGACTACCTGGACATCTCCAAGAGGATCCATCCCCACAACTTTACCCCTCCTGGAGTTAAGGTCGCCAATGACGGCGCCCATGAAATCATCGGGAACGGAAACCTCCAGATTCACAATCGGTTCAAGAAGAACAGGTTTGGCGTCCATGAACCCTTTTTTGAAACCCATGGAGGCCGCAATCTTGAACGCCATCTCGGACGAGTCCACTGAGTGATACGAACCGTCAAACAAAGTGACCTTGACGTCGGTGACCGAGTATCCAGCCAGGACTCCCTCGGCCATCGCTTCCCTGATCCCCTTTTCCACCGCTGGAATATATTGCCTTGGAACCACCCCACCAACAATCTTGTTCACGAACTCCAGATCCCCGCCTCCTGGTAACGGCTCAATATCAAGCCAGATATCACCGTACTGGCCTCTTCCCCCGGACTGTTTCTTGTAGCGACTCTGAAGCTGTGTCTTCCCCTTGATGGTCTCCCGGTATGGAACCTTGGGAACTTCCATTCCGACTTCCACCCCGAACTTTTCCTTGAGTCTGTCCACTGTCACCTCGATGTGGATCTGCCCCATACCCGAAAGGACATTCTGCTTGGTCTCATCATCCCTGGAAACCTTCAGGGAAGGGTCTTCCTCAAGGAGCCGTGACAAGGCTGCACTGACTTTTTCCTCGTCTCCTTTGGATTTTGGAACGATTGCATACGAAAGGGCTGGTTCGGGTATTTCAACAGGGGGCAGAATAATGGAGGACCCTTCCTTAACCAGAGTGTCCCCGGTCTTTGTCTCCTTCAATTTTGCTACTGCTGCAACCTGACCGGCGGTTACCTCCTGGACCGGCAACTGTTTCTTGCCCTGAACAAGGAAAATGTTACCAAATCTCTCCTTGGTCTCCCGGCTGGCATTATAGAAGCCTGAGTCGGCCTTCAGGGTTCCTGAAAGGACCTTGAACATCGTCAGTTTTCCGGCATAGGGATCAGCCAGCGTCTTGTACACGAATGCGGCGAAAGGTTCACCGGGTGATGGTTCCAGCTCAACTTCCCGGCCTTCAGCATCTGTTCCGGTCAGAGCGCCCCTGTCTGCTGGTGAAGGCATCATTGAGGTCAGACCATCCATAAGCTTTTTCGCACCTATATTCAGAGTGACAGCACCACAGAAAACCGGGACAATATCCCCTGCCAGTGCACCTGCCCTGAGACCCATGAGTATTTCCTCCTGGGTCAGTTCCCCCGATTCCAGGTATTTTTCAACCAGTTCGTCCTCGCCCTCCGCGGCAGATTCCACCAGCTTCTCATGCTGTTCGTTGGCCTCGCTCAACATCTCATCGGGGATGTCCTGGACTTCAAAGTCACCACTTCCATCCGTTTTATATATACAGGCTTTCATTGAGATGAGATCCACCAGACCCCGAAAGGAGGCTTCGGCACCTATGGGTAACTGAACCGGTACCGGATTAGTCTGGAGACCGGTCCTCATCTCCTCTACCGCTTTGTGGAAGTTGGCCCTCTCCCTGTCCATCTTGTTAATAATGGTCATGCCCGGCAGATCGTTTTCTCTGGCAATTTTCCACAGTCGCTCCGTCTGAACCTGAACTCCCGATACGGCACTTACAACCAGCAGGGCACAATCGCAAATCCTGAGGGCGAAAAGAGAATCGGCAATAAAATCCTGGTACCCGGGAGTATCCACAACATTGATCTGATGGCCGTCCCATTCCAACGAAGCCGTCGCTGAGGAGGTGCTGATATGCTTTGAGACTTCCTCAGGAAGGAAATCCATGACTGTGTTGCCTTCCTCAACTTTTCCCAGCCGGTTGGTCGCGCCTGCATTGAAAAGAAAAGCCTCGGCGAGAGAGGTCTTGCCAGCGCCGCCATGTGCGATAATGGCTACGTTTCTGATCTTATCGACCTGAATCAGCTTCATTCGTTGTTTCCTCCATTGCCATTGAAATACATAAAAGTATCATCCAGTGGAAAACAGCGTCAAGGTCAAAGCGACCGAAACGGCAACACACGCAGCGGGTCGGGGGGTTCCGACCCGCTGCTAGAGATTCCTCTCGTAAAGAATGCGTAAACCTTCCAGTGTGAGATCGGGGAGGACTTCCTGAATCGCCCGGGATTCACCGGCCAGTATCAATGACAGGCCACCGGTAGCTACAACGTGCGGATCCTCATTCATCTCTCTGCTGATCCTGTCCACCAAAGAGTCGACCAGACACGTATAGCCGTAAATTATCCCCGATTGAATGCTGCTGATAGTATCTCTCCCAATAACGTTCTTCGGTTTTTCAAGCTCAACTCTGGGGAGTTTCGATGCCTTCAGAAACAGAGCATCGAGGGAGATCTGTATGCCGGGGAAGATCACACCGCCCAGATACTCTCCATCAGCTGAAACAACATCAAATGTGATTGCAGTACCGAAATCGATCACAATGAGGGCTTTTTTGTATCGCTCGTAAGCGGCTACAGTATTGGCTATCCTGTCCGCGCCAACTTCCTTCGGATTGTCGTAAAGTATGGGCATGCCTGTCTTGATGCCGGGTCCGATAACCAGCGGATCAAGGTTAAAACCGGTTTTGGACATTTCGATGAGTGGCTGGCGAGCGGGGGGAACCACGCAGGATATAACAATCCCTCCCAGGGAATCTGAATCGCAATCGCTTCCCCTCAGGAGGTCCTTGATAAGATGGCCGTATTCATCGGCCGTTCTGGCTCGATCGGACCTGATCCTCCAACGGTCTGTGATTTCCCATCCATGGAAGGTGCCCAGAACTGTCTGCGTGTTACCCACATCGATGCACAGAAGCAGGTTTTTTAAATTTGATTTTCCTGTCATTTTACGCTTCCACCAGATCACCTGACTGGACAGTGATCAACCCCCGATCCGTTTCAAGGATCAATGATCCTCCCTCTGTAAGCTTCACCGGGCAGCCCTCTACCCGTTCAATCCCATCTACTATCATACTTCTCCTGCCCCAGGCGGCATGTTTACTCCATTCAGCCCTCGCTGCAGTCCATGAGCTCCCGCGGTATGCGAAACAGTATTTTTGCAGGGTCCGGCTGAGGTCATCCAGAATATCCTCAACACCTATGAGGCTGTCAAACTCCTCGACTGCCGCTGTTTTGCCGGCAAGCTCCCCGGCCTGGTCGGTCTCCTGGAGTTTAAGGTTGATACCTATTCCCAGCACGACATAGTCAACCCGATCCCCCTGAGTGCGTCCTTCAAGGAGCACACCGGCAATCTTACGGCCGTCCAGCAGGATATCATTGGGCCATTTCAGGTTCAGGGGGGTCTTGTCCCTATACAGAGCCATGAATACTGCCAGAGAGGAGAGAATCGACATCCGTGGAAGTTCCGAAGGAAGGATTTCCGGCCTGAAAAGGACAGAAAGGTATAGATTCCCTCTGGGCGAGTGCCATCGCCTGCCCATGCGGCCCCTGCCCGCGGATTGAGATTGGGCAACAACAGTTGTCCATTCCGGAGCTCCCTTGTCAGCCATTTCCTTGATAAGGTCATTGGTTGAACTCACTTCACCATAATGGTGAAGAATCATCCTCTCAGATGTCACATTATCTCCATACTTATGTCCTTGGACAGGGCTGAGTGAGTCATGAATCCCGTGGAAATATAGTCAACCTCTCCGGACTGGATATAGTCTTCAAGATTATCCAGTGTGATGCCACCTGAAATCTCCAGGAGTGCACTCCCCCCGGTAATCTGAACGGCATCAGCAACCTTATCCGGAGAAAAATTATCCAGCATGATAATCTCAACTCTGGCATCCAGCGCTTCTCTCAAACCATCCAGGGAATCCACTTCGACCTCGATGGACATGCCATGTGGTATTTTCATTCTTGCTCTTCTGACGCCCTCCGTGATGCCCCCGCAAACAGAGATATGGTTATCCTTAATCAGGACCCCATCGTAAAGACCCATCCTGTGATTAGTGCAGCCTCCTGTTCTGACGGCCATTTTATCAAGCCACCTCCAGCCGGGCACAGTCTTTCTGCTGTCAAGGATAACCACCCTGCCTGCGGCCCGGTCGGCAAACTGTCTTGAAAGACTGGCAACACCGCACATTCTCTGCAGGAAGTTCAAGGCCGTTCTTTCCCCCGTCAGCAGGGAGGCCAGAGGCCCCTTAAGCTCAGCGAGGTATGAGCCGCTTTCAGCTAATGACCCCTCCTCGATTAAAGATAAAAACTGGACCGAGGAATCAAGCTTCTCGAAAACCGCACCTGCTATTCCAAGGCCGCAGATAACACAGGACTCCTTTGTCCTGATCCTGGCCTGCCCCTCTCTTTCATCAACAAGGGCCTCGGTGGTGATATCACCCGAGCCGAGGTCCTCTTCAAGAGCCAGTTCAATAAGCCTGTGAACAAGGGGGGGCAGGTTAACCATCAAGGCGATCCATGCTTTCCTGAAGCTTCCGCACCTGGATGTCCAACTCCTGCTTTATGACCTGGTTTTTCTCGACAACATCGGAAGGCGCTTTCTCAAGAAATTGCGGGTTGGAAAGTTTTTTTACAACCTTATTCAGCTCCGTGTTGGCCTTCTCCAGTTCCCTTGTCATGCGATCTCTCTCGGCATTAATGTCAATCATCGCATCGCGGCTGATATATATCTCCTGACCTCTGACGAGAGCGGTCGAATATCCCTCCGGCACTTCACCATCTGTCAAGATTTCCAAGGTCTCAAGACGCGAAAGTCTTACGATGTCATCCGCATGCTCGTCAAGCACTTCGGCAACGGATTTTTCACCGCAAAGAACAGATGCCGGGACCTTTTCTGATGGCCTGATCTCCATCTCGGTTTTCAGATTCCGGATGGCCGTGACAGCCTCCGTAATCAACCCCGCAACCTGTTCGGCCTTCGAATCCAAATATCCGGGCCTGGTCCTGGGGAAGGGTGAGATCATGATGCTCTCAACTTTCATGGGTAGTCTTTGCCAGATCTCTTCTGTGATAAAAGGCATGATGGGATGCATCAGGCGTAGAGCAGTTTCCAGCGCATGAGTGGCGGTTATTGCTGTCTCTGACCGGATCAGCTCTCCCCGTTCTCCGTAGAAAGCCGGTTTCGCAAACTCCAGATACCAGTCACAGAACTCATGCCAGAAGAACTGATAAAGGACATGGGCTGCCTCATTGAAACGGTAATTATCATAGGCATCGGTAACCGATTCGATAACCGTATTCATTCTGCTTAAAATCCACCTGTTGTGTTGTTCCTCAGGCGCTGGCGGGTCTGAAATCTGTTTCTCCCCAATGCCGTCCGCATACTGCAGAACCAGCTTTGAAGCGTTCCAGATCTTGTTCACGAAGTGCCGGTAACCCTCGATCCGCTCCTCCGAAAGTTTTATGTCCCTGCCCATAGCCGCGGAAGCGGTTAAAGTAAAGCGGAGTGCATCGGCTCCGTATTTATCGATTATGACAAGGGGATCAATGACATTGCCACGGGATTTGCTCATTTTATGACCTTCCGCATCCCTGACAAGGGCATGGATATAAACATGCTGGAAAGGAACATCCCCCATGAACTTCATTCCCATCATTATCATACGGGCCACCCAGAAGAACAGGATGTCAAATCCGGTGACAAGACAACTTGTGGGATAAAACTTCTTCAGTGTGGGTGTTTCCTCAGGCCAGCCCATGGTTGAAAAGGGCCACAACGCGGAGGAAAACCAGGTATCGAGGACATCCTCCTCCTGTTTGATATCCCTGGATTTGCAACTTGTGCAGGCGGTGGGCTCTTGAACGTCAACGATCACTTCACTGCAGTCCTGACAGGTCCAGACCGGGATTCTATGACCCCACCAGATCTGCCTTGAGATGCACCAGTCACGGATGTTATTCATCCATTCGAAATAGGTCTTCTCCCAGCTTTCCGGGAAGATCTGAATCCGTTCATCCTCAACAGCCTCTATAGCAGGTTTGGCCAGGTCTTTCATTCTGACGAACCACTGTCGGGAGATGATCGGTTCTATAACCGTCTGGCAGCGGTAGCACTGCCCTACAGCATGTTCATAGTCCTGAACGTCGACCAGGTTGCCTGAATCGCGCAGATCCTGTACCACTCTTTCCCTGCAATCATACCGGTCCAAACCCTCGTAACGTTCTCCCGCATCATGGGTCATCGTGCCGTTCATGGAGATTATCGTCACTTTGGGAAGATCGTGACGTTCACCAATTTCAAAATCGTTTGGATCATGAGCAGGAGTGACCTTCACTGCTCCTGTACCGAATTCCATATTACAGAATGTGTCCGCAATGAGAGGAATTTCACGATTGGTCAACGGCAGGTGGAATGAGTGCCCCACCAGGTTTTGGTACCGTTCATCCTCGGGATGCACGGCCACTGCAGTATCCCCCAGCATTGTTTCCGGTCTGGTTGTGGCCACAACTACTTCATCATCGCCGTTTACTGACGGATATCTGAGATGATAAAGTTTTCCAGCCCTGTCGTGGTACTCGACCTCGAGATCGGACAAAGCGGTATGGCACCTGGGACACCAGTTGATTATATAGTCTCCCTGGTAGATATAGTCCTCCCGGTAAAGCCTGACAAAAACCTCCCTTACCGCCCGGGAGAGCCCTTCATCCATGGTGAAACGCTCCCTCTCCCAGTCACAGGAAGATCCCAGCCGTTGGAGCTGACCCAGGATTACGCCGCCGTACTTTTCCCTCCACTCCCACACATTTTCTACGAATTTGTCTCTGCCCAGAACGTGCCTGTCAATTCCCTGATCAACAAGTTCCTTCTCAACAACATTCTGGGTCGCGATTCCAGCATGATCAGTACCGGGCATCCATAATGATTCGCGGCCTTCCATTCTCTTGAAGCGGATAAGGATATCCTGAAGGGTATGGTTAAGAGCATGCCCCATATGAAGGGATCCGGTGACATTAGGCGGTGGAATAACGATGCTGTAGGGGGGAAGTTCGGAGGTTTCGTCAGCGTGGAAATAACCGTTCTGCATCCACCAGGAATAAAGGTGTCGTTCCGAGTCCGCAGGGTTGAAATGCTTACCCATTGTGTTTTTCATGGTGCCCTTTCTCCGTTAAGCGGAAGCCGGAGATCAGAGGTCAGAGACCAGACATAATATCCATACAGAAAAAGGGCTTACGGAGATCCGAAAAGCCCTCATGTCCTGCGGAGGACAGAAAATCAGGATCCGTTCTTGATCTTCTCGATAGCCTCCTTTATGAGGACTTCTGAAAGCTCCGGGATGACTTCCCAGGCTATTTTTTCCACCTTCTCCTCCACAATTGCCCTGACCATGGCATCAAGATCGGCATCCTTCATCTGGGGAATATCCGCAACCACCTCATCGGGCATCTCGCCAGAAAGAGGCTCCCTGGACGGGTACACAGGTGAGGGGTCCAGCACAAGTTCAGATTCTACAGATCCGGCCGGCTCCACTTCTGAAGGGGCCTGAACAGCGAAAGGTGCAGGTCGCTCCTCCGGAGCCTGAGGCTTTATTTCAAGAGTCACGGACGGCTCCTCGTCGATCTCTGGTTCCACTTCAGGTGGGGCAGCAATTTCCTCAGCGAGGGTAAACTCAACTTCCTCGATCTCGTCTGGTACGTCCGGTTCAGACACCGCAGGCGCATCAGGCACCTTAGCCATAAGGTCATCATCCATTTCGCCGGCAGGGTCGGGAGCGAAGATTTCCGGCGACACAGTATCCCCTGTCTGCTGGCCAGCCCCCGGATCCGGTTCAGGTATAACGAACGATACATCTTCACCAGGTATACCGGGGACATTGTCACTGGCTGTTTGCTTCTCCAGATCAAATGTGATCTCCTCAATAGCCTCCGCTATCAGGCCCGCGTCCTCTTTATCGGAGTCCGCTGTTTCAAATCCGAAGAAGTCCCTCTCTCTCTCCTCAACCTTGCTCCTCTCTTCCGGCAGGGATGTTGAATCGCCAGGTTTGTAATCCTCCGCAAGATTGGATTCAACAGCGGGATCAACGGACTGTCCTGGCTCCATGGTAACAAGATCTTCAACCTGCAGCCCATCTGTCCTGTCAAGGCCAACCTCAAAACTCCCGACATCCACAACGCCCGCACCCTCGAGGGCTCCGAGGGAAGTACCTGCAGTGGCCATTTCAGCAGGCTCCCGCGCTTCAACTATGTCACCTGTGTCTGCTTCACTGAGGATGTCCCAAATATCAGGTTCCGTATCAGTTACCTCAACAGGGGTTGCCGACTCAGGGGCCTGAGGTTCCTGTATCTGTTCGATTACCATGGGATCTTCCGCGATCAGGGGATCTTTTATAACAGGCTCCTCTGTAATCACAGGCTCCGCCACTATCACAGGCTGAGGTGTTTCCAGAACAGGTTCCAACGGTTCGGCAGATGCGACGATGACGATTTCTTCGGCTGCATCCTGCGTTTGCATTGTGGGGGCCTCAGGAGTTGTTGCCGGCGCCTGTTCAACGGGTGCCTGTGGTGCCTGGGCTGAAATACGTAAAAGTCCGTTAACCTTCTCTATCAACTCTCCGGATTCAAAGGGTTTGGTGATAAAATCGTCTGCTCCGGCTGCTCTGGCCTCCTCTTCGTCGAAGGCCTCGAATGTGCCTGCAAGGAGGAGCACTGGAATATCCTTCGTTTCCTCATTGTCCTTAACAGATTTGCTAAGCTCATAGCCGTTTACCTGCGGCATTATCACGTCCGCGAGGATAATATCAGGCCGCCACTCTTTGATCTTCTCCAGTGCATCGGAACCTGATCCTACAGACTGGATCTCAACAGGCTCATCGGCAAAAGTTAGCGCTATGACCTTCTGTATGGTGACACTGTCGTCCGCTACCAGCACCTTTTTCATTTTGTGTCCTCCCCTCCTTATCCAGGGGGAATTGAAGGTTTCATCTAATTTAACACATTACCTAATACTTTTTCCAATCTAAGGACAATCACTGTGAGGCCTTTCTCGTTAATAGTGCCCCTGATTGTTTCTGGATCAAACGCAAGCTCTTCTTCCAAAGGTTCATATTGACCGTTCCCGGAACCGTCAATAACTCTGCCGATCTTTTCAACCCTGAACCCAAGCATTTGTCCATCCAGCTCGACCACGAGAATTAAATCGCCCGGGGTTTCGCTCTCCCGACCTAATGCCTGTGTAAGTGAGAACACAGGGAGGGCCTGATCCCTTCTGTAAATCATAAGGCCCTCCAGGGGTTTCCTGCCACCCGGCAGTTGATCGATTTTCTCTGCGTTTATGACTTCACGCACAACCTCAATAGGAACCGCAAAATCATGGCCGGATAAATGAAAGGTTATCAAGCGGTTGTCGGTCAGGCGCATGTGCTTGTTCATCAATATTAAATCAACCTGGAAAGGTCAAGTTCCAAAACTATGTGCTCCTTCCAAATGCGCAGCCCGGAGAACGGATAGTCGGTACAACGCCTGGCAGGCTCGGGAAGCGGACGCGATTTTGGAAGGGTCTCTATTCCAAGTACCTGGTCCACAAAATAGGCATCTGTCCTTCCCTGCCGTCTCAGCATAAGAACCTGATTTCGAGATGATGCGTTTATCCCGGCAAGGAGTTGGCCGATCGGCATCCACTCTTCCCTTGTAAACACCCATTCTTCGCTATTGTCACCAACTGGATTGGCATTATCCGGGAGCGCCTCTCTTCTGGCGACCCTCTCTGTACTGACTATTTCCTCGACGTTTGAGAACGGCAAAGAGAAAAAACTGTCTCCAATACGGAAAAGCAAAACCCGCTCAGGCATAGTTACCCTCGAAAAAGTTCAAGAATTCCAAGTAATTGAAACCTAACACCACCGAAAAAATACGTCAACCTGTCTTCCCTGTTTTACTGCAGAATTTACACGCTGTCTGCCTGTGTTATGTGTTTGTCTGTCTGACTCCGTGTGGTATAGGAAGAGTGGTGGTTTAAATGGTGCCCGGGACCCTGCCGAAGAGCCGCGTCAGGCTCCTGGATATGGAGGTCAACTTGCCTGTAAGGATGATTCGATATATCCTCATGAAATTTATTTCCCAGTTCGCTGTCGGAACCGGTGTTTTCACTGCCCTCCTCCTTATGGAACAGGCTTCACGCCAGGTTGACATGCTCGCGGCATCCATGACGGGGCTTAGCCAATTTCTCATCTCTTTCATGCTTCTGGCCCCCTCACTTTTGACATTCAGTCTCCCGCTGGCCTTTCTCATGGCGATGATCTCCACGCTGGCGCAGATGAAGCATGATCATGAATTGCCGGCCATGTACTCCGCAGGCATCTCCCCTCTGTCCATTTTCGCACCTTTTCTGGTCGCATCCGTCTGTGTCTTTGCGGTTATCCTGATGACCACTCTCTACATATCGCCTGCCAGTTTCAGAGCCTATAACACCAGGTTCCTCGAGATAGCCAGGGACAGGATTCTCAATGACCTCAAGCCGGGATACTTTTTCAGGGGAATCCCGGGCACAGTCCTTCTGGTAAATGATTTTGATCCAGGCACGGGGAATATGAACAACCTGCTGCTGGTTCAGGATTGGAGTGACGACAAAGGTGATATTATTCTGGCGAAGCGCGGAACCCTGGAAATCCCCTCGACAACCAGTGATGAAATCAAACTTAAACTACACCAGGGAACCATTGAACCAGTCAGCGCTCCGGGGTATGAGTATCGCTCAGCCACCTTTGACACCCTGGTCATCCTTTTACAGGGTGCTGGATCCAATGCGGGTATCAGCAGGAAGGACCTTTTCTGGGCGATGAGCCTGGAGGAGATGCAGTCAGAGCTGATCAGGTTTCGTCAGGAGGGAAGAACTGAGGATGGAATCATACTCCTGACGGAGATACATCGCCGATTCTCTATTCCTGTCACTCTCCTTGTCTATCCTTTTGTCGTTTTCCCACTAGCTGTATCTTCCAGAAAACACGGAAAGGCAAGCGCTTTTACAGCCACCATTTTTCTGTTCGCGCTAAGCGTTTTCCTCTTTGCCGTCGGAATGAGATTGGGGGCAAAAGGCCAGATATCCCCCTGGCTTGCTGCCTGGCTGCCTGACATTGTGCTCGGAACGTTTGGCGTCGCCAGCTTTACCCCATTTCTGGCCAGGCAGTGGCCAAAAGAACCACCGAGGCAGGTGGTAAATCCTGATGAAAATATTTGACTGGTATCTCATAAAACGCTGGTTCTCCCTCTTCGTTCCCACCATTATCGTGCTGATATTTACCTACCTGTCCAGTGATGTCGCTATAAAAATCTGGTCCCTCCTGGAGAGTGATATCGCTCCATCTTCAGTGATCCTGCACTTTCTCCTCAAACTCCCGACCATCCTGTTCCAGATGGCTCCCCTTGCCGCCCTGCTCGCAACCCTTCTGACCCTCACTGGCCTGAAGCGAACCGGGGAACTGGGAGCGCTTTTCTGCTCCGGGATCAGCGGAATTCGAATAGGTGCGCCTCTTATCATAGCGTCGTTGTCCGTCACAGGCATAATATTCTACACATCCGAATCTCTTGTTCCGTCCGCCAACAGGTTGAGCAGGGATATTGTTCGCTCCGGCGGACCCGGTGGAAGCCATGTCGTGGGGAAAAGCCGTATCTGGTTACTGGAGGGGTCCCGTTTGATCCACATCAGAAACATTGAAGACAAGGGGCGACTGCTGATTGAGCCAACAGTGCTTTTCTTTTCTGGAGATGGGTTGTCAACACTACGTGGACGGATCGATGCCCCACAAGCCCGATGGGAAGTGAACCAATGGGTGATGGACCAGGCCATTGTCCGGCGCTTTGAGAACGGGGTGTTTGAAAACTCCGAACAGCCTCAGCGTCTCTCGCCTCCCATTGAGATCAGGCCAGAGGAATTTTTCCGGATAAGGCGGAGGCCTGAAGACATGAACCGGGGAGAATTGAACCTGTATATTGAAAATCTTAAGCGAGCCGGACTCAATTATCATCAGTATGAAGTCCAGGCCCACGATAAGATAGCATTCGCTCTCTTGCCCCTTGTGTTCTGTGTGATCGCTCTGCCTGTGGGATTTCAGGTCTCCATCAGAGGCGGAGCGCCCCTTGGTACCGGCCTGAGTATCCTTCTGGCGCTGATATTCTGGTCAATTTATTCGCTGTCTCTTTCCCTTGGGAACTCGGGGATACTCCCCCCCGCATTCGCCGCCTGGTTCACCAGCATCCTCTTCACAGCACTCGGAGTGGCGGCCTTGTTGCTCAAGCCGTCACCACGGCTTACTTAACGGTGGAACGTGAAAAGGGAAAAGTGGAAATTTGACTCATGGGCGTGAGGGCGAAAGGGCGGAGGTAAGCGATTGTCATCGCGAGCTGACTGTTTGGCGAAGCGATCTCGTTAAGATGAGACTGCCTTAGTCGCTATGCTCCACGGGATTGCCACCTCACTCCTCTGTCGTTCCTTCCGCCTTCGCTCTGGGAGCTACGGCGTGACAGGCGCAATGACAGGCGCTTGATTTTGTAATGAAATATGGAATCTGGAATGTGAAATATGGAATATGAAGTATACTACTGATTACTGTCCCTCAATATCCGCTCAGCTTCTCTCTTCGCTTCAACAAACCCATCCGACATGACATCGTACTTCGACAATATCCTCAGAGTTTCACTGGCGCTGACCCTGGCCTCTTTTGTCATGTTGTTTGACCAGTAAATCCCGGCGAGAGATTTATAGGCCAGTGCCATATTCAGTTCATTGTTATTTTTCTGCGCGTGCCTCAACATTTTCTCGAAACTGTCCGCAGCCTGTGGATCCTTTCCCTTTTTGAGTTTTGCCTTCCCCTTCCCGTAATAGAAGGAACAGAGCAGATCGCCTATAACGCCCATCATTTCCCTTTGTACTTGGCACCTTGTACTTTGCACTCCTGACTTTGCCGAAACATATTCGGCGAAGTCATGTCCCCATCTCCCAGGAACTCAGATATTTAACCTGTTCAGCAGTAAGGGAATCGATCTCAACTCCCAGTGATTTCAATTTGAGGCGCGCAATATCCTTGTCTATGGATTCAGGTACGGAAAAAACTTTGTTTTCAAGAGTTTTGCCCTCTTTTATAATATACTCGGCAGACAGTGCCTGGTTGGCGAAACTCATGTCCATAACACTGGACGGGTGTCCCTCAGCTGCGGCCAGGTTGATCAATCGGCCCTCGCCCAGCACATAGATTCTTCTACCTCCCGGCATCTCAAACTCTTCAACGAATTCCCTGATCATACGGCGGCTGACAGACACATCAGCAAGGCTGTCCAGGTCCAACTCTACATTGAAATGCCCGGAGTTGGACACCATTGCCCCATCTTTCATTGCGAGAAAATGTTCCTTCCTTATGACGTGGATATTACCCGTAACTGTACAGAAGAAATTCCCAAGAGGGGCTGCCTGCTCCATGGGCAAAACAGAAAATCCATCCATGGCCGCTTCCAGTGCCCTGACGGGACTCACTTCCGCTACGATGACCCTTGCCCCCATGCCCTGCGCTCTCATGGAAACACCCCGGCCGCACCACCCGTATCCCACAACAACAAAGACACTCCCGGCAACAAGTCTGTTGGTAGCCCTGATAATCCCGTCAATAGTGCTCTGCCCTGTACCGTATCGATTGTCGAAAAGGTATTTTGTTTCTGCATCGTTCACCGCGATAATAGGATAGCGGAGAACCCCTTCCTCGGCCATGCTGCGGAGCCGAATGACACCGGTTGTTGTCTCTTCAGTCCCGCCGACAACCTCATCGAGGAGTTCCGTCCTCTCGGAGTGAAGAACGGAAACGACATCCGCGCCATCGTCCATCGTCAGGTGCGGCCTGATATCCAGGGCTGACTGGATATGTGAGTAGTATGTGTCGTTGTCCTCACCTTTAATGGCAAACACCGGGATCTGGTCGTGCTCCACCAGGGAAGCGGCCACATCGTCCTGAGTGCTGAGAGGATTCGATGCACAAAGAGCTACCTGGGCACCCCCCGCTTTCAAGGTCTTCATCAACTGACCCGTTTCCGTTGTCACATGAAGACAGGCAGTCAGACGCACATCATCCAGAGGGCGTTCCTTGCGGAATCGTTCCTCAATGAGTGCCAGGACCGGCATACTCTGAGCCGCCCACTCAATTCTAAGCTTTCCAGCCTCAGCCAATCCGAGATCTTTAATATCAAATTCCATCATTCCTCCTGATGCCGGGTGATTGCCACAAAACAGATCTGACGCCCGCGGATTTATACCCCGACGGCTGCTCTGATATCATCAATGCCGTCCGTTCTCTCCCAGGTGAACTCCGGTTCTTCCCTTCCGAAGTGCCCATAGGCAGCCGTTTTTGTGTAGATGGGCCTGAGCAGATCCAACGTCTCGATAATTTCCCTCGGTCTGAGTTTAAACACCTCTCTGACTCCGGCAGCGATTTTGTCGGGTGAAATTATGGAGGTCCCGAAGGAGTTGATCATTACAGAGACAGGATCAGCTACACCGATGGCATAGGCCAGCTGGATCTCGCACTTGTCCGCGAGTCCGGCCGCGACTATGTTCTTCGCAATATATCGAGCCATGTAGGATGCGGATCGATCGACTTTTGATGGGTCCTTACCTGAGAAACATCCACCTCCGTGGCTACCCTGCCCACCGTACGTATCAACGATTATCTTTCTGCCGGTGAGGCCTGTATCGCCCATGGGGCCGCCAACGACAAAACGACCGGTGGGGTTCACGTAAAACGTTGTTCTGTCATCGAGCATATCAGCAGGCAGAACCTTTTTTACAACCTCCTCAATGATGCCTTCCCGAATCTCCTTCTCCCCGAAATCCGGATGGTGCTGTGAGGCGACCACCACACCATCTATCCGGATCGGTTTGTCCCCCTTGTATTCTATGCTCACCTGAGACTTGCCATCCGGTCTGAGAAAACCGAGAATCCCTTCCTTACGGCACTGTGTCAAGCGTCTGGTAATTCGATGAGCAAAAACAATAGGCATCGGCATAAGAACATCCGTCTCAGTACAGGCATAACCAAACATGAGACCCTGATCACCAGCGCCCCCAGGGTCAACACCCATGGCAATATCAGAGGACTGGTGCTGGATAGAGGTCAGAACCCCGCAGGATTCCCAGTCAAAGCCCATTTCGGAGCTGTTGTATCCTATCTCTTTAATAACCCTTCTGGCTATTTCCGGAATTTCAACATATGTGGATGTAGTGATCTCGCCGGCGATTACCACCAGACCGGTCGTCACAAGGGTTTCGCATGCAACGCGGCATCCTTTGTCGTCCTTGATGATCTCATCCAGAATCGCATCGGAGATCTGGTCTGATACTTTGTCGGGATGGCCTTCAGTCACTGACTCCGATGTAAAGAGAAAATCGGTCATACTCATGGCTTTCGCTCCTTTGTTATCATTTCCTTTTGTGTAGTCAAAATGCAACCATGTGTACTAACAGAAAGACGGTTTAATCACAAGGCTGTTATTCATTTTCATTGAATCCCCTGGCAACAATCCCGACTAATACTTCTATCGCACGATCCTCACCGGGTCCATCAGCCTCGATTGTCAGCGTCTCGCCTTTTGCTGCCGCCAGGGTCAGGATGCCCATAATACTCTTCCCGTTAACCCGTTTTTTCCCCTTTTCAAGCCAGATCTCGCACTCAAACAGAGTGGACTCCCTGACAAAGATAACTGCTGCGCGGGCATGCATTCCCAACCTGTTAACTATAGTCACCTGAGCGGAAACCAAGGCATCTCCATTCTGATTCCAAGCCCACCCAATATCAGAGCGATGGTGAGGATGACAAGCATGATTCTCAACGTACTCCATCCTTTCATAAAAAGAATAAGTGAAAGACCGAAGAGGACAAGAACCGTTCCTGGCGTTTCAGTTCTAAACGCGACAATACCAAGGAGGAAACCGGAAAGCGGCGCTATGACTTCCTGTGCCCGAGCCCCCACCTTCCTGTCCTGACGACCTCCAATATAGGTCAGAGGGTCGTATGCGTTCTCCCAGCCTCTTTTAAAAAGGTTCCACCTTACGGACAACTGTATAGCATTGTGGACCAGCAGGAGAGTTAAGATCCCCGCGAGGGGTGACAGGAGAGCCACACTCAGGCTGAGGACAACAACCATGGGACTCAGTGAGGTCCAGAAGAGTCCGTCACCCGCCGCTCCCAAAGGCCCCATGAGGTTTTCCTTGGCCCTTACTGCTCCTGCTGGATTACCCTCCTTCTCAAGCCTTGCGACAACACCCAGAAGGTAGGAGGCCATGAAGGGATGCGTATTAAAATATACCAGGTGCCTCTTCAAAGCTTTGGTGTCATATTCACCCTCCTCCAGCTTAAACCAGGGAGAGATGGCGAAAAAAAACCCAAGTCCCTGCATGTGGGGAAAACTCCAGGAACCTTGTATGGACAATGATCTGAGCAGAAAACGGGCCCTTTCTTTGACCAACGGCAGTTTCAAAGTAAAATCCCACTTCCTGCAAGGGCTCCAAGCAGGAGCCCACAAAGAAAACCGACACGGCCGAATCCGTACTTTCGACCGGCTGTAACACCGGCAAGCCCGATGAAAAAAGGTGTCAACCCGGCAACCGACAGGTACGCCGTGAAGGACGGAAACCGGCTCAAGGCAAAAGTACAAAATCCTGACAGAATGACGCCTGAAACCAGAACGGCGGCAGTATATAACAGGAATGCCCTGAGGGTCGAAAGCAAATGAACACCACGGGCAGATCCAATCTTGCCCATCCGCACCAATGCCGTAGCCTTGAGAAGATTACGCTCGTTGGACCTCCTCCAGAAAATCTCCACATACCGGTCCAGGAAAATAGCAGGCAGCGAAAAGAAAACCGCTACAGGTACAGCCTGCCACCCGGAAGTGCCTGCAGAACCTGATGCTATCAGGAAAACAGCAACGAGACTTCCGTGAAGAGGGTGAAGTGGGATAAAGGAACCAGCGGGAATCGATCGGAGAAAGAGAAGTTCATAGACAAGCCCGACAAAGGCACCCTCCGCAGGGAAATGCAATATATACCCGAGAAGGGTAGCGGCGAAGAGGGGACGAGAGAGGAAAAACTGGCCGAAGGCCATTCGGTCCAGAGTCAGCAGGCCACCGAGTAGCATCGTCGCTGTCAGAGGCAAAGCACTCCCTGTCACCGGACAACGTCTCCCTCTCCCACCAGTTGATAAAGGTCATAGAAACGTCCTTCAGGGACATCCCTGACTTCAACATCAATGCCAAGGGCAAACAGTTCCTTTATGATCCGGACATCGCTTTTGGTCAGGAACACGGAGGGACTGACTTCGCATCCCCCACGGGGATGATGCAGATTCCCTACGTTAATGTTTTTTAGAGAGACTCCCTCCAGAACAGCCTCAAGAACATCCTCCAGAGTACTGAAAAGGAGAAATATTTTTTTCTGATTGTCATTGTGCAGACAAGGACCCAGGTCATCGATCGTGACGACACGAAAGGCGAGATCCGGAGGCACTATCATGCGCATCAAACGGCATCTGCCTTCATCCAGAAAGATGTCATCATTGACAACATAAATGGAATCCGCATGGACAAAAGGAACCCATCCCTGAACCACCTGGCCATGGACCAGGCGATCATCCACTCTGGCGAATACAATGGCCATATATCACTTTCCGGAAAGGTATTCCGCCGCCACCTTTATATGCTGTCGTCCATAATCTCTCAGAACCGCAGCCGCCTCCCCAAGGTCCAGGGAGGGGTCCAGGTTCGCAAGCTTTGTCAGCATGGGAAGATTCACACCTGTCACGACCTCAATCTCGCCTTCAGATAGAAAGGAAAGGCTTATGTTTGAGGGTGTCCCCCCGAACATGTCCACAAACAGGATCGTGCCTCCGGGACCGTTGACTTCATCAATAGCTCTTTCGATCTTTCCCCTCACGGATGCAACATCATTTGATACATTGACAGCCACATGGGTCAGGTTCTCATACTCACGTGCTATAAGACGGCAGGTTTCAACAAGAGCCTCGCCTAAGCTTCCGTGTGTAACGAGAACACTTCCGAACTTCCCAATCATAAAAGACACTCCATATTTGACAGTGTCGCAAAAAGTCCAAGCGGGACTTTTTGCGAAGTCCTCATATATTCAAACATAACATGACCCGGTATCCCCGGGCAATTCCTTCGGCCGGTTGCTCACCAGCAGCGTGTCGAAAAACTTCGACAGGCTCCACGGCGGCATCTATTCATTTGCAAGTTCTCTGTGTCTTACCTGAACATTTACCTCGGGATTGTCCATGAACCGCTTGAACATCCACTCCACAATGGCTACAGAACGATGCTGTCCTCCCGTACACCCCACCGCTACGGTGAGATATCCACGTCCCTCGGAAACGTATCTTGGCAAGAATTCCCTTAGAAAGGATTCCATGTGTTCTCTGAAAGATGACGAGCCCTCCGAACTCCCTACAAATTCCTGAACCCGTTGATCCCTGCCGTCCCGGTCTTTCAGGTCCTCAATGAAAAAGGGGTTGGGAAGAAACCGGACATCAAAAACCAGATCCGCCTCTTTTGGCAGGCCGAATTTATACCCAAAGGAAACAAATGATAACAACATTCGGCCCTCCCCGTCTGTTGCTTTAAAACGTTCTCTGATCATTCTACGAAGCTCGTGAAGATTCAGGTCGCTGGTATCAAGGTGAATATCTGCAGCTTCGCACATCGGCCTGATCATGTCATTTTCACGCTTCAGGGCCTCCGTCAACGGCAGAGCCGGGTCCAGTGGATGAACCCGCCTTGTCTCGCTGAACCGTGCCTGAAGGACCTCCATGGAAGCCTCCAGACTGACGACGGTGACCTGATATCCAGCTGCTTTGAGGGAGGCAATGACTTCGGGGAACCGCTGAGGGATCCCTCTTTCCCTGATGTCCATAACCATAGCGGCCCTGGTGATATCAGCATGCCCCGTCTCCACCAGATGGGCGAATGGATGAAGGAGGTCGACCGGCAGGTTGTCAACCGCGTAAAAACCAATATCTTCAAGGGTCTTCAGTGCTGTGCTTTTCCCTGTGCCGGAGGCACCGGTGATAATGACAAAGCTGGTTTTCTTCATTCCACGGATTCCAGGTCAGGCTTTTCATTCCTCCAGCCTTTACCGGTCATCTTGTCAAACAGCCTTTCGTCGAATTCCTGAGCTGCATTGTAACCCATCCTTTTCAACAGATGGTTTCGCGCTGCCACCTCAATTATCAACGACAGGTCCCTTGCCGGGCGGACAGGAATTTTCAGATAGGGAATGTCAACTCCAAGGATGGAGTAATTATGCTCATCGAGCCCAAGCCGGTCGATTTCCTCCCCCTGCTGCCATTCGACCAGTTCAACCACAAGTTCAATTTTCTTGTTCTGGCGAATGGAGGATACTCCATAAAGATCTTTGATATTAATAATACCCAATCCCCTTATCTCCATGTGGTATTTAATCAGGTCTGCTCCGGTTGCGAAAAGAATATCAGGTGCCTTACGCTTGATAACAACAACGTCGTCTCCGACCAGCCGGTGTCCCCTCTCCACCAGACCGAGAGCGCACTCACTTTTTCCGATGCCGCTTTTGCCCAGAAAAAGAATACCGACGCCAAACACATCTACAAGACAGCCATGGACGGACGTCTCGGGTGCAAGGACATCCTCGAGGTAGGTTGTCACCCGCCTGATCAGGGTTGATGATATCTCCGGGGAACGCAAAAGGGGAGCATTGTGCTTTACAGACTGATTGATAAGGATCTCGGGAACTTCGAGTCCCTTTGCGACAAGCAGGCACGCCACACCTGCTGAGCACAGATCTGATACGCGCTGGTAAGCAACATCGGGATCCAGGGTGGAAAGATAGGAGATCTCAGACTGACCTAAGACCTGTACCCGTTCCCTGTGCAGTTGATCAAGGTATCCAGCGAGGGCCAGGCCTGGTTTCTGAATTCGGGCTATACGGATGACCCTGTCCATCCCGTTTTCACCGGCCAGGACTTCAAGCCTGAGGTCTTCCCGGTTGTGCTCATAAAAATAACGAACGGAAATGCTGATCATTCAGATTATTTCACTATTGCCGCTCGTCCTCCTCTGAAACCACCCGGAAAAGTGCTTCCCTGTCATCGGATTCCATCAATGCCCGGCGGCAATCGGGACTTTTTAAAATTCTTGAAATCCTCGCGAGGGCTTTCAGGTGCTTCCCTGCTGAATCTTCGGGTGCTACAAGAAGAAAAAAAAGATATACCTGCTTCTGATCATGGGCATGGAATTCAACACCCTGTCTGGCTCTTCCAAAGACAACCAGAATGTCTTTCAAACCAGGTAACCTTCCGTGCGGGATAGCCACACCATTGCCGATACCGGTACTTCCGAGCTTCTCCCGTTCGATGAGGATTTTCACCAGTTGATCCGCATTGGAAACTCGGCCTGAGGAGACCAGGTGTTGTGCGAATTCCCTCAGAACCTCCTCCATGGTGGTTCCTGCCAGCCTTGGGATAATGTCATTGGGAGATAGAAAGTCGATTATTTTCATTGTCGTTCCCAACATCTACTCCTGCATCTGAGGCTCCAGGAGCCCATAATTTCCATCATCACGGACATAAATTACGTTGAGCTGACTGGAGTTGGCATTATTGAACAACAGAAATGTCTTGTTCATAAGTTCCATCTGCATTACCGCCTCACCCACAGTCATGGGTTTTAATATCAGCTCTTTCTGTTGGATTATCTCCTGCTCCTGCCCCTGCTCCAGGTCAACGGGATCGGGCAGTACCATGTGACTTGCCTTGAATACCCTGACCGAATCGCGATCACCGTGCTCCTGGATCTTGTCCCTATATTTTCTTACCTGTCTTTCAAGTTTGTCCATCACAAGATCTATTGAGGAGTACATGTCGTTCGTCTCCTCCTTACCTTTGATTATTATGCCGTTGGCGCTCACCGTTATTTTAGAGATGTGGCGGTATTTCTCAACGTGGAAAACAACCTGAGCACTGACAGGTTCACTTAACGGCATGAGAACCTTGGCCAGTTTATCCTCAACATATCTTCGCAAAGCATCGCTTTGTTCCATCTGTTTGAATGAAACCTCGATCTGCATTCACTGTTCCTCCCTACGGAATTGATGGACTCACACGTTTCCCTCAACCATTTTTTGCAATCCATCTCTGAAAAAAGCAAGTGGACGTAATAAACATAGATGGTGTCCAAAGTCAACCCGGCCAGTCCCGCCTGACGGGGTTCTCCAACAAGCTCCTGTAGAGCGACACGGTTTCCACTCACAATTATTTTGAATGCTTCCTCTTGGATGAAGGTAATATGCCCATGGACTCCCTGTATTTGGCGACTGTCCTCCTGGCGATGTCAATTCCCTCAAGCCTGAGCACATCCGAGATCGCCTGGTCGCTTAATGGTCTGGATGATTCCTCGGCTTTAATGATGTCTTTGATCTTGGCGCGGACACTCTCCGAAGCGAGCATTTCTCCAGAAAGTGTCTGGATCCCCGGGTTAAAGAAGAATTTCAACTCAAACAAACCGTCAGGACAGTGAAGATATTTCTGGGTTGTAACCCGGCTGACGGTGGATTCGTGAACCCCAATGTCTTCTGCAACATCCCGGAGCACGAGAGGATTCATGTGTCTGACCCCCCTTTCAAAAAAACCTTTTTGCTTTTCAAGGATACTTTTGACAACCTTGTAAATGGTCCTCTGTCTCTGGTCAATACTCTTAATAAGCCAGGATGCCGATCGGATCTTCTCCAGTAGAAATTCCCTGTCCTTTGCCTGGAGGCTGGATCCTTTCCGAAGAAGTTCGCGGTAGTAGCTGTTGATCCTGAGCTTGGGCATACCATCATCATTTAACATGATAACCCACTCGTCACTCATCTTGAAAAGATAAACATCCGGTGTAACGTAGATCGGCTCACTGCCGCCGAATGGTCTTCCCGGTTTAGGTTCCAGCCCGCGTATTATAGAATAGGCCTGCATGATCGCCTCCTTTGGAGCGTCAAGCTCTCTGGCCAGGCGATCATAATCCCCTTTTGCAAGGTCCTCCAGGTGATCATCGATGAGGGTCCCAAGTAGATCTTCCTCGAGTCCGAACTGGACAACCTGAATCCGCAAACACTCCCCCAGATCACGTGCGCCAACGCCGGGAGGGTCCAACTGCTGGACACGGCCCAGCATTTTCTCTCCAAGATCCCGCGCTGCAACGTTCAGAGTGCCAAGGATCTCGTCGAGGGGCGATCTGAGGTAACCATCTTCATCCAGATTTCCTATGATGAACTCCCCCACTGTAAATTCCACCGGGCTGAGTTTCATCATCCGTAATTGCCAGAGAAGATGTTCATGCAGTGTATCAGGTCGGCTGACCATGGCTTCAAAGGAGGGATGTTCCTGTTCCTCCCGCGCATGATACGGGAGGTTCTGGCTCGAATCCAGGTAAGCCTCCCATTCAGCCACATTGTCAGGAATAGAGAGAACGTTTATCTCCTCCTCCCGGTCAGTTTCTTTTTTCACTGGCTCATCTGAAGGGGTATCGGGCTGATCCAGGGAAACGTCGTTGGGACTCTCTGGAGCCGATGTTTCATCCAACACCGGGTTCTCGAGCATCTCCTGCCGCACCATTTCAGCAAGTTCCAGCCTGGAGAGCTGGAGGAGCTTGATGGCCTGCTGCAGTTGCGGGGTCATCACCAGCTGCTGGGTCTGCTTCATCTGGAGCTGCGCTCTAAGGTTTATCACTTAACCATTCCTTCACTGGTCCCTCACAGGTCCTTTCACAAGGTGAATTCTTCACCCAGGTAGATTTTTCTTGCTTTCTCACTTGCGGTGATCACGGCTGGACTCCCCTCTTCGAGAATCTTCCCTCCAGCCAGGATATAGGCCCTGTCTGTGATCCCCAGGCACTCACGAACATTATGGTCCGTTATCAATATCCCGATTCCACGAGCCTTAAGCATCTTGATCAGACTCTGGAGGTCCAGAACTGTTATGGGATCGATCCCCGCAAACGGCTCATCAAGCAGAAGGTAGGAAGGTTCCGAGACGAGTGCTCGCGCTATCTCAACCCTTCGCCTCTCACCGCCTGACAGAGTCCCCCCCATATTATCCATGAGATGAGTCACTCCCATGGATTCCATAAGTTCCATCAGTAGTGTATTCCTGTTCTCACGCGGAACACCTACAGCCTCCATTACCGCTGTGAGATTGTCCTTAACCGTCATCCCCCTGAAGATGGACGACTCCTGCGGCAGGTATCCCAATCCGATTCTGGCCCTTCGAAAAACCGGCCATTTGGTCACCTCAGCGCCATTTAAAACAACACGGCCTCCATCAGGACTGACCATTCCCGAGATCATATAAAATGTGGTGGTCTTACCAGCTCCATTGGGGCCCAGCAGTCCCACGACCTCCCCGGGAACGAGGGAAATAGAAACTCCATCGACAACCGTCCGGCCTTTGTAGCGCTTGATGAGTGACTCGGCCTTGAGCTCCACTATTCGGTTTCCTCCGGGGTAATGATTGTAGCCTCCACCGTTCCATCAAAATTGGCAATTCCACTGTCCAGAAAGTACGTGATCTTTGTAGCACTGATGATGTTCCTGTCCCTGATCAGTTTTGGAGACCCTGTAAGATCAACCTGGCCACTTGCCACGTCGAACTCAGCACGATCCGCTTCCGCTCTGTCCTCAAGATGTGTAATAACGACATTGCCTTCGGCAATTCCTCTTTTTACGCCTGAAGGTGATGAATTTTCCGTCAGGAGCACCAAAGTGTTGCAGGTCAGAACGGCGTTCTGGTAGTTGAGAACCACATTTCCCACGAACCGAATCTCCCCCTTTATCTCCTCAATTCTCAAGGAGTCCGATCGAACAGTGATCTCCTGCTCTGATGAAACCGCAATCCCGGGAATAATAAACCCGGCCAGGGAAAGGACCAGTATCAGGACGACCGTCAACCGGCCCATCACAGGCCCCCTGCCCCGATAGTCCATCTCGTCCTCACATCACCTGTGATTACCGCGACACTGGAAGTGATACTGTAATTCAGTTTCCGGCCCAGAACCATAAACCAGGAACCGGTGAGTTTCACACCACCCTGGGACTTTATGGTTGATTCCCTGCTGTTCCATTCCATCCGGGGCGCTGTAAATCTGTATCCAGTGTAAGTCTGAATTTCAACATCCCCCTCCAGGATCAGAAGGCTTTTGTCGGAAAGATAGCGACCCCTGTTTCCAATGATACTGACCTTCTCCCGGTCTCCATCCAGAAGACGGGCATGAACATCAATTAATACGGCCACCATCTCCTCACTGTACGTTGCTTCGGCAGCCTGGATCCTCCAGTAACCTTCCTTCCCCCTCTCGGAGACCGTGAAGCCACTGATCTGAACCTCCGCCGGCAGGCCGAATGCCCCATCGGCCCGGAGGAAGAAGAGGGCAATACACATCAGCGCCATCCTCATTCCGCGAGGATAAGGGAGTGTGATTCGAAGGCCTCTCATGAAAGTTAGCCTAGCACAGCCCGGGGAGAAAGAAAAGTAAATGGCGTAAAAGTTGCATGGGGCGAACTCCCCGACTATTCTGGAGTTCGCAGTTTCTGGTTTCTGGTTTCTAGTTTCAAGGGAAAAACGTAGGTCGAAACGATCCCGCGCCTGTCATTGCGAACTGTTCGGGTTGTGAAGCAATCCCGGGTTACCGGGTCCTCGGCCTGCAGGCTCATTCGCAATGACGTGCGTTTTTTGGATATTGGATATTGGATATTGGATTACGACATTAAACCTGGAACCTTGAACCTGGAACTAAGTGGAGATGTATTTCTCCATCAACCCATCCCAAAGGTCCTGAGCTTTGAGGATGAAAACGATCAGATCACGGGCCGCTCCTTCCCCTCCCCGGGAGCCGATCACCATGGCTGCCCGCTCACGGACTTCCTCGGGAGCGT
>QIEJ01000141.1 GCA_003228585.1 Pseudomonadota bacterium | reverse complement strand
GAGGCGTCAAAGAAAAAATCCCTCCCAACCTCTTCAAAACAGCTCCCGTTAATGCGTACCCACCGCCAATAAGTAATCACATCTCAATTACAGCCGAAAAACCACCGAAATGCACGTCCACCAAGCCAGTTCTACTGGCTTCATGAATAATCCGGGCTAGTCCACTTTCGCCAACGGCAGGGACCAGTGTCTGTGGATGGCGATGACCCGGATGACGACGACGACGATGGCTGATATCACGGCGGTGAGCGATTCGTTTATACCAAAGCGGTAAAGGACGTAGTAAAGGATCCCCCCGAATATGCACGCGGTGGCATAGATCTCCTTTTGCAGGATGAAGGGCACCTGGTCGGACAGGACATCCCTTGTCATGCCTCCGGCTGTTGCTGTGATGACCCCCATCATGACGGCCACCAGGAAGCCGGCGTCGTATTTGAGGGCTTTGCCGGTGCCGATGACAAGAAAGGTGCCCAGACCGAGGGCGTCGAAGTAGAGCAGGGGTTTGTGAAGAAAGTCCAGGCTGTGGTGGAAGTAGAATATTAAAAGACTCACGACGATAGACAGATACAGGTAGTTTTCGTCGGTAAAACAGAATGGGGGAATGGCGCCGAGAAGCAGGTCCCTGATCGTTCCGCCTCCCACGGCGGTGACGAGGCCGAGGACTACGACTCCCAGAAGGTCCATCTTCCGTTGAACGCCGGCGAGGGCGCCCGATGCGGCGAAGGCGGCTGTTCCGAGGAGATCGAGGAAGTAAAGGACGCTCACGAAAATTATATTAACACGGATGCCGTTGGAGTCAGAACACTTAGTTTCTAGAAGACATAACCGCAGAGCCGTTCGCAGTCAAAGTCTCTCTCACCCGTAAGGCAAGGGTTCGTTCCCCTTTGCTCCGAACGGCTCTTGTCTTTTGCGAACCAGATCAACCAACCCTCTCCCGCGGCGGGGAGAGGGAGATTTAGGAAGGCGACCTGTTTGCAGCCTGGTTTTAAGAGAACTGGGTGAGAGAGGCTTTGACTGCGAACCTGTCTGCGGTTAAGTTCTTTAACTTCGTCCAGGATTGTCGGCGCCATGCTTGTATCCTCCTGCTGACATCGGTTATCATCTGAATTATGAGCGCCGACAATCTTCCCATTTTCCATTTCGCAGAAAGCTACCGGGATGCCGATCAGTTCTATCTGACCGGATTCCTGTGCCCTGACCCTTTCGCTGTACTCGAAATCGGATCGCGGAAACTGGCAATAGCCGTCTCGGACATGGAAGCCGGCCGCGCCGGGAAGGAAACGAAGGGAGCCACCATCATTCCCTTCTCGCGGTACCGGCGAAAAAGACAGACAGTTCCCCAACTGGTTGCCGGATTTCTACGGGATCATGGCATCGAAAATGCCCGGGTGCTGCCGTCTTTTCCCCTGGGGCTGGCAAGATCCCTTGAGGCCGAGGGGATAGCCCTGGAGGTGGACCAGGAATGTCTCAGGGCCAGGAGAAGGAAAAAAACCAGACGTCAGATCAGGGCCGTTGAGGCCGTTCAGAGACAGACAGAGAGGACCATGGAGATGGCCCGATCCCTGTTGGCCGGTTGTCCGGTCTCAGGGGGCATCCTTCAGCGGGAGGGCAGGCCCCTGACAGCTGAAAAGCTTCGCTCGCTTATGGAGGTGTTTTTTCTTGAGAGGGGCTTCGACTGTGTTGATTCCATCGTCGCCCCCGGCAGAGGCGGGGCCGATCCGCACTGGCGGGGTTCAGGTCCCATCCGTGCGGGAGTGCCCATCGTCATCGATCTGTTTCCCAGGGACAGGATGACCCGGTACCATGCGGACATGAGCCGGACATTTGTTGTAGGAAAAGCCTCTGGTCCGGTCCGGGAGATGCACAAGGCAGTCATGGAAGCTCAGGATGTCGCCATGGATCGGCTTCGTCCGGGCGTGCGCCTGGCTCAGGTGCACAGGGCAGTGTGCGACGTGTTCGTCAGGCGGGGATTTGGTGTGCCCGTTGTCGGAAAAGGGCTGCCAGGGAGAGGTTTTCTTCACGGAACCGGCCACGGCCTCGGACTGGATATCCACGAGGCTCCCACAGTGTCTGAAGGGGAGGATGTGTTCAGCCCGGGTGACGTGATCACCGTAGAACCGGGGCTTTATGACCGTAGAGTCGGCGGCGTGCGCATAGAGGACGTCGTTGCCCTGACACCGGATGGCGAGGTCTTAAACCTCACAAAATTTGATAGAGAACTGGAAATTTTGTGAGTGGTCCCGAGTTCCGAGTCCCGAGTTCCGAACTTCAAACAATTATACCAGTTTCGTTAGGCCGGTGTGAAAGCTACAAACCGGAGGTGGTTCGAGAGGCATTGCACCGCACGCTTGAACCTCTAGGCGGGATGTCTGCCTTCGTTTCCCAGGGCCAGCGGGTTCTTCTGAAGCCCAACCTTCTAAGTGCAAAGCCGCCGGAGGCTGCCGTAACTACTCATCCTGAAATCATCAGAGCCATCGCCATGGAGGTCCTTGACGCCGGGGCACGGCCATATCTGGGAGACAGCCCGGCCGTGGGATCTCTTGCTTCCATTCTGAAAAAGAGCGGAATCGGTCAGGTCGTGGATGAACTGGGAATCGAAGTCGTTCCCTTCAAGACACCCAAACCTTTTTCACTGCCCGAAGGAGGCGTTTACCGATCTCTGGATCTGGCCGCAGAGGCGATGGAGTACGATGCCATCATCAACCTGCCCAAGTTTAAGACCCACGGTCAGTTGGTTCTCACCCTGGCTGTGAAAAACCTGTTCGGTACTGTGGTGGGAGCGGCCAAGATATCCTGGCACCTGAAGGCGGGGAACGATCTGAGGATGGCCGATCTGCTGCTGGATATAAACCGGGTGGTGATACCGGTCCTGAACGTCCTTGACGGTGTCGTGGCCATGGAGGGAAATGGTCCAGGCGGCGCGGGTGACCCGAGACAGATGGGCCTCCTGGCAGCGTCCCCTTCCGCCCTGGCCATGGACCAGGTGGCGGCCTCCCTTGTCGGGGTGGATTCCGACCGATACCCTCTGCTCCACAGAGCCCGGGAGCGGGGGATGGAGGGATCAGAGACCCATCAGGTCTCGATCCTCGGTTTAAGCAGGGATGAGGCCGCCGTGAAGGAGTTCGTTCTGCCCGCCGGTACGACAAGGGTCGATTTTGCCCTGCCGGATTTTGTCTCTGGCCCCCTGAAAAGATCACTCACAACCTATCCGGTCCTCGACCCTGAGATCTGCACCACCTGTGAACTCTGCGCCAGGGTCTGTCCCGTGAGCGCTATCCGTCTCTATGAGAATGGCGGCGGGGATGTAGACAGGGATCTCTGTATCAGCTGCTTCTGCTGCCAGGAGATGTGCCCTGATGGAGCGATCCGGCCTGTGCCGGGAAGGCTTCTGAGGTTATTTAAGAAAGTCGGGATTGCTTGAATAACCGGTGCGGCGCGATTAGCGCGACCAGTGCGGGGAAACAGCACCTAATTGAGGGGGAGTAATCACCCTCCGATATGCGACATGGTCCTGGCGCAGGCGGCGGGTCCCTTCGTGGTGATCTCCTGACCGCGGGGTTTTTCCCGGACTGCTGCTCTTATGGCCTCGAAGATCTCATTGTCGCCGGAGTTTCCCCGCAGGAGGGGGATCAGGTCGGTCTCCTGATCCGAGAAAAGGCACGTCCTCAGCTTTCCGTCTGCCGTCAAGCGGATGCGATTACACTGCACGCAAAAGTGAGAGGAAATGGGAGTGATGAATCCAATGATTCCAGTGTGCCCGGGTATACGATATCGAGTTGCCGGTCCGGATCCTTCCCCTCTTCCCAGAGGGTCGAGCTCCGGGTAATATCTTCGAAGGCGGGTTTTGGCCTCATCGGCCAGCATAACCCTGTCCTCGTTCCAGAAACCGTTGGGCCCCATGGGCATGAACTCAATAAAACGGACCTCAAAGTCATTATCCCTTGTCAGCTCAGCGAACTGCTCGAGTTCATCATCGTTGAATCCCTTCATGAGAACAACGTTGATCTTCACAGGAGTCAGACCGACACGACAGGCCTCCATGAGGCCGGCCATGACGGAAGAAAGATCGTCAGATAGCCGCATACCCTGAGGATCGGTGATCCATTGGAAGCGGTCCTCCTTCAGGGTGTCAATGCTCACGTTTACCCGGGACAGCCCGGATTTCTTCAAATCCTCCGCTTGTTGTTCCAGCAGAAGACCATTTGTTGTCAGGCTCAGATCATCCACACCGGGTATGGATGACACACTGTGAACGAGCCGTTGAAGATGCTTGCGAACCAGGGGCTCCCCACCAGTCAGACGGACGCTGTTGACACCGTGCGGCGCGAGAATCCTGACAATCCTCTCTATCTCCTCGTATGACAGGACCTGACTGTGCAGTAGGGATACGAAATCAGCGGATGGGGTGCAGTATCGGCAGCGAAGGTTGCACCTGTCGGTGACCGACACCCTCATGTAGCGGATAGGCCTGTTATTACCGTCGATTAACTGGTGAGCCAACGTTCTTCCTCTCCTTTCCAATACCGGGAGGCCCACCCGTTTCCAGATGAACCCATCGGCCGCTGACCCTGACACTCAGGGAGTGCCTTAGGCTCACGGCTCGGAGAGTGATTCTGTGTGTTTAATACGTTTCCAGATACCTGGTGGGTACGAGAGACCAACATCTTATAATTTCAGACAGTGAAATTCAAACATCAATTTCAAATTGAGATCAAAGAAAAAATTTTCTGACAGGATTAATAAGGTGGTGTTCAAGGGTCAGTATAAAGCTTTTAACACAGAGTTCACAGAGTCGACCTCTTGCGGGTCGAGTCACAGAGGGCCACAGAGGAAACCGTCAATCCCCTCACCGAAGCTGTTAAGATCCCTGCTGCTCGGGATTAAAGTGTACTTTTATCCCGGCATGCAGAATCTTACAGCAGATTTCGGAGAAATCCCTCTCCCATGGGAGAGGACAGATGAGGGGATTACCAGAATCATCGCGCTTTACTTCACGTAATTTGGTGCACTTCGTATTGAATTAGGTTTAGATCTTCTCTGCGCTCTCTCCGTGAAACCAGGTTTTCTCTGCGTGAAACCAGGTTTTCTCTGTGGCCCCCTGTGGACCGTCCTCAGCGGATGGCTCTGTGTCCTCTGTGTTAAAGGCTTTTGATTTCAGGCTTGGATTTCCCCCGTCGCATGAGCTATGGGGGACAGGCGTTCACGTTCACGGGTTTAAACTAGAAACCAGACACAAGAAACCAGGAACTGGTTTCTTAAAGCATCAATATCCGGCTCTTGAGTATGAGCATTTCAAGGGAAACTGACGCCTTTTTCATGATCCTGACCAGAAACTCGATCTCATCATTGTCAAGGGAGCGTTTCCTCGAATACCCGATAATTGCTGATACCGTGTGCTTTTTCAGAACCAGGGGACAAACGATCAATTCCTGGGGGACGTCCGAGGAGAGATCCTGCAGCCATGGATTCGAAGCGTAAAGCCAACTGCCCTCTGCCCTCTCGATGGCCCGGGACTCCCTGACCGAGGTCAATACGCTGGAGTTTTCCAGACCTGTTTCCCAGATGCCGAAATCCACCGGCGGCGCTGTGTTTCCACCGGACATCCAGCCTAAAGCCCTGTCCCCCTTGATGATGAGAACGAAAACATCGTCCATGATTCTCAGACATGCCTCAACAATAGTCTGAGCGACGTCATCACGGTTGTCCACCGACCAGAAAGACCGGTTGATGTCAGTGATGTCAAGGGGGTCCTCGGAAACGAGTTCAGCCTCCGGGAGCCTGGCCAGTTCAATGGGTCCAAGGTCCTCCCTTTCCAGAGTTTCGATGGGTTTGCTCTCTGGTCTTTTGAGTGTTGGAGCCGCTGGGATGTAGCGGGCTTCCCTCCTGATGCCGTAATGTTTTTCGAGGGCCCGCGTGATCCTCAATTCACTGGCCACAACCGGTGAGATGACCTTTGTTGTGCGAAAGGACACTTCATCAATGACATCCAGAGCAGTAGGGTCCGACATGGCCAGGGTGACCCTGTTCCGCTCCGTCTTCAGGGGGACGATCCGGTACTTTTCAACAAGTTCCTTGGGGACTGAGTCCAGCACAGTCTGCGGGATGTTCTCGAAAAAGCGATCCTCGGCATAGGGTACGTTGTGCTGAGAGGACAGGAGCTTCAGGAGTGATTCTTCTGAGACGGCACCCATCTCAATAAGGTTGGTTCCGAGGCGGCCTCCGAAGATCACCTGCCGCTGGAGGGCCTCACTGAGGACCTTCTGGCTGACCAGGCCGTTTTCAACCAGCAGGGTGCCCAGGTTCTTCTTCATCAAGAAGATCTCCTTCCTTGTCGGTCAACGGTTTCTTCCCGAAGATACGTGCCACCAGAACGCTGAGCTCGAACAGAAGAATTAAGGGTCCAGCCATCAGCAGCTGGGTGACCACGTCGGGCGGTGTCATTGCCGCTGAGACAATAAAGGCGAGAACGAGAAAATAGCGACGGTTTTTGGCCAGAGTCTGATAGGTTACAAGTCCCGCCCTGGAGAGAAAATAGGAGACCAGAGGCAGCTCGAAGACCAGACCGAAGGCCAACAGAAGCTTGGTCGCGAAAGACAGATATTCCCGCAAAGAGGGGAAGGGCCTGATCGTTTCATTGGCAAAACCCATGAGGAACTGAAAGCCGAATGGAAAGACAACAAAATACCCGAAGCACGCTCCAGCGACGAAGAAGAGCGTTGAAAATATGGCAAACGGTGCGATGAGATTCTTTTCCTTACTGTACAGGCCCGGCGATATGAAGGCCCAGATCTGGTAAAAGATGACAGGGAGGGCAAGAAAAAAGCCCGAGAGAAAAGAGGTTTTTACGTAGGTGAAAAATGCCTCGGTGACCCCGGTGAACACCATCCAGGAATTCTCTTCCGGCAGGGATGCCACCAGCGGAATGGAAAGAAAGTCGAAGATCTTTTCCTTGAAGGCGTAGGAAGCCAGAAAGCCGACGAGAACAGCCGCAAAACAGATGATCAGCCGTCGACGAAGCTCCTCGAGGTGGGTCGTGAATGGCTGTTTTGCGTCAGGCATCCTTGTCTTCGTCTTCAAAGTCCCCGCCTTCGATCTCATCCGGGGAGTATGAAAGGGTGTCGTTGGCGTTCTCAGAAGGGGATGTCTCGTCCGCCTTTTTTGTCGCGTCAGGTGATGAAGACCTGTCAGGTCCCTCTGTGGAGGATTCGGCCTGCCGCTCTTCGTCCCCGTCTTCCGGTATCAGATGAGGATATCTATCCTTGAGATCCTGATGACGCTCGGTCTCCAGGTCCTTGCGGACCGTGTCCTGCAGGTCATCGGCGGCCTTCTTGAACTCGGCTAAGCCCTTACCAAGGGTTTTAGCCAGATCGGGCAGACGTTTGGGTCCGATAATGATCAGAGCGACCACGAGGATAATGAGTATTTCCTGCATTCCGATGCCGAGCACTGTTGGGTCCTTTAAGTCAGTTTCTGGTTTCCAGTCCCTGGTTTCTGGTTATAATTCAAGTATGATCTTTGACAGTGTCGCAAAAAGTCCAGGCGGGACTTTTTGCAAAGCCATCAACTTTGATCCTCGAAGCCAGGATTCAGGGATCAGGGATCGGGGATCAGCATGTTGAATGAAACGTGAAACATGAAACTTTTAACTACCCTCTTGTCACCAGGGTCAACGTCCGTAAACCTCTTGGATACATTGGGATTTATATGTTATTTATTGGACCCTGTCAACGAAACCACCGGAGAGTGAGCCATGGAAAACCATGACCTGATCAAGGGAATAAAAGAGCTTCTCAAAAAGCGCGACGCGGTTCTGCTGGCTCACAACTATCAGAGGGATGAGATCCAGGAGATAGCGGATCACACTGGAGATTCGCTGGGCCTGTCCCGGATCGCGGCCGAGTCCAAAGCCCGGGTCATTGTTTTCTGTGGTGTGCATTTCATGGCTGAATCCGCTGCCATCCTGGCTCCCGACCGCACAGTCCTTCTGCCCAGGATCGAGGCCGGATGTCCCATGGCGGATATGATCACCCCGGCGGGCGTCGAACAGATGAGAGGACGCTATCTGGGGGGGACTGTGGTGACATATGTCAACACAACCGCCGCCGTGAAGGCCGCTAGTGATATCTGCTGTACCTCGGGTAACGCCGTCAGCGTGATCCGGTCTCTCCCGGATGATGGAAAACCCGTGATCATGATCCCCGATCAGAATCTCGCTCAATATGTGGCGACCAAGGTGGCCCGTAAGGTCGTCTGGTGGGACGGATACTGTCCCATTCATCACGTGTACACCGCCCGGGACGTCCTGAAGGTGAAGAAGGAGCATCCCAACGCGGTGTTCGCGGCCCATCCGGAGTGCCGGCCGGAAGTTCTGGAACTGGCTGATCACATCACCAGCACCTCCGGAATGTACACCTTTGCAAGAGAGACGGATGCCAGGGAGGTCATCATCGGGACCGAGATGGGGGTTCTTTACCGGATGAGGAAAGAGAGCCCGGAGAAGGTGTTCATTCCCCTGTCCGAGAACATGATCTGTCCCAACATGAAGCTGACCAACCTGGAAGATGTGCGCGACGCCCTGGTTACCATGGAGCCGGTGGTTACGGTTCCGGAAGACATCCGGATCAGGGCGGCAATGGCGTTGGATAGAATGCTTTCCGTCCCCCGCGATTAATCTGGTATTATGCGGCTACAATAAGGACTCATCTGCTTCCAGATAATGGTCATCTACCTAATTCTTCCTCCCCCTTGAGGGGGGTAAGTGAGGCCTTTATGGACAGAACTGTGGCATCCTGGAAGATTTTCAGGCCCACGGTAGCCGATATCCTGCCAAGGGAGCGTCTGTTCGAGAAGCTCGATCAGGCCAGATCCAGTCCGGTCATCTGGATCTCGGGCCCGGCCGGATCAGGGAAAACAACTCTCGTGTCGAGCTATCTCGATTCGCGAAAGCTACGATGCATCTGGTATGAGATCGATGAAACCGACCGGGACATAGCCAGCTTCTTTTACCATCTTCGCCTGGCGGCGGAGAATGCCATGCCAGGAATGGAATTACCCCTTCCTGAATTGTCGCACGAGCAGATCGTCAATCTTCCTCCTTTCACCGCCAATTTTTTCTTTGACCTGACATCAAGCCTGACCACCCCGTTCCTTCTCGTTTTTGACAATTATCAGAATGTCATGGACGAAACTGTTTTACGACAGGTGTTCATTCAGGCAGCGGGAAAAATCTCATCCGGGACCAATATCATTATCATCAGTCGAACGGAACCCCCGTCTCCCTTTTCCAGACTGCTTGCCAGGCGGGAGTTGACGGCTCTGGGATGGAAAGACATCAAATTGGATCTGGAGGAGTTCAAACGGATAATAAAAATACATGTAAAGCACCGGATCTCTGAAAAAACGATGCGAGATCTTCATCAGAAACTTGAAGGCTGGGTCGCGGGGCTTCTTCTCGTGTCGGAATACCTCAGATTGGAAAATGCGGATCCGGAATACGTTCTGGGTTCCCTGCCCAGGGAATATTTCGATTACTTTGCCAAGGAGATCCTCGAAAAACTGGAACCGGAGGTCAGGGATCTGCTCCTGAAGACATCCTTTCTGGAGGCGTTCTCTCCGGAAATGGCGGATAAATTGGCTGACCTGAGCCAGTCTGAGGTGGTTCTGGATTATTTACACAGTCATAATCTTTTCGTGGAGAAGGTAGGCCGCGCTCCCCTTTATTATCGCTATCATCATCTGTTCAGAGAATTTTTAATCAATCAGGCCAGAAAGTCATTCAGCCAGCAGAAGATAAAGGAGGTCACTCAAAAAGCGGCAATGATCCTTCTCGAATCGGAGCATGTGGAGGAAAGTGTCGATCTTTTAATAGAGTCAGAGGAATGGGAAGCTCTGGCGGAGGTCGTCATCAAAATGGCGCCGTCATTAATCGATCAGGGAAGACATCATACTCTCAGCAGCTGGTTAGACTTTCTTCCGGTCGAAATGCTGGAAAAAGACCCGGACCTTCTTTACTGGAAGGGCAGAAACCTCATGCCCATTAATCCCGCTGAAAGCCGCAGAGTTCACAAGAGCGCGATGAAGCTGTTTCGGACAGCCGGCAACTGGGATGGTGTTTATAGAACCTGGACGGGACAGATCGCAACCTTTGTGATCAATCAGGTGGATCTGGAGACTCTGGATGAGTTGATCGACCAGTTCGAGGAACTGAAACAGAAGTGTCCCCCCCCGGAGGATATTCTTTCACAGGCGCGAATCGCAGCCAGCATGTTCTTCGCCCTGGTCTTCAGAAGGCCCACTCACCCGGATGTTGAAATCTGGAAAGACAGGGCTCTTGATCTCACAGAAAGATCCGGTTCCGTAAACCTTCAGATCTGGGCACTTTTCACCTGGGCTCTCATGAGCCGCTTCAGGGGTGATCTGATGGCGCTCAGATCCGCCATGGAGGCCATCCGAAAGGAGGTCAGGAAGCCGGGCGTGAGGTCCTTCAACAGAATCATGTCATGTGCCTTCGGCGCCATAGATTACTTTTATCAATATGATCCTGAAGCGTGCCTCAGGGAGGCGGAGGCGGGGCTCCGGATAGCCGGGGAATCAGGCGTCCACGGCTGGGATCCTCTCCTCGTTGCACAGAGGATCAATATCATGCTGAGCGAGGGAGATCTGGAAGCCGCCGAGGCGGGTCTCGAGGAGATGGTGGAACACCTGAATACCGCCTCTCCCCATGACAGGAGTTATTACCATTCAAGATATGCCTGGTACGCTCTGTTAAAAGGGGATTTCCCCCTGGCTTTTCACAATGCCGAGATCGGCCTGAAGCTCGCCGAGAAGGGCGGTCTTCCGGAAAACTATGCCCAGCATCAGTTGCTGATGGGCATAACGGCTCTCGAGATGGAACGGATCGACCTTGTTGAGGAGTCCTTCCGTAATGCAATGCAGTGCGGACAGGAGATGGGAAACAATCTGGTCATTCTCATCTGTCTGCTTCTGCGGGCTCGCCTCGCCTATCGCAGGAAGGATAACAGTTCCGGTGACAACTATCTGAAAAAGGCATTCACAATCAGCCGTGAGCATGGCTATATCAACTGGCACTTCTGGCAATCTGATGTTATGACAGATCTCTGCGTCAGGGCCCTCCAGGCCGGTATTGAGGTGGAATACGTCCAGGGCCTTATTCAAAAGAGGAAACTTGTCCCCCCGCGAAGGTCGATCGGTTTTGTGGAATGGCCCTGGCCGGTGAGGGTTTATACCCTTGGGCGCTTCGAGGTGGTTGTGGACAACAATCCCATTACATCAAGCGGAAAAGGGCAGCAGAAACCGCTGGATCTGCTCAAGGCCATTATCTGTTACGGTGGCCGGGATGTAAGTGAGGATCAGATCGTCGATGCTCTCTGGCCCGACGCGTCAGGTGACCATTCTCACCAGAACTTCACCATAACCCTTCACAGGTTGCGGAAGATGCTTGGTGTTAAAGATGCCATACAGTTGAGCAGTGGGCAGGTGAGCATGAACCCTGATCTGTGTTGGATTGACTGTCAGGCTCTGGAGGGACTCCTGATGGATCTCGACAGCCAACTGATGGGAGACCCACAAGAGGAGGTTGTCCGGTCGGCCATGACCGGAGCAGGAAAGGTTCTGGGCCTGTACAAAGGCCATTTCCTGGAGCAGGACGCTCAAATTGCCTGGAAAATATCCATACAGGAACGCATCAAGAGCAAATATCTTCAGGTTATGGAAAAGCTGGGTCAGTGTTGTGGGAACCTGCAGATGTGGAGCGAGGCAGCCGGCCTGTACAGGAAGATTCTCGATGTGGATGACCTTGCCGAGAACACTTACCGGAAGCTGATGGTGTGTTACCAGAAGCTGGGACGCAAGGCTGAAGCCCTGGCCGTCTGCCGCCGCTGCATCGATACCCTGTCCGGCACATTGGATGTCGAGATCTCCCCGGAAACCCAAAATCTCTACGATGAGATCAGGAACAGCTGAATGCAGCAGGTTTATCCGGCCTCGTACTTCCCGCTCTTCCCTCCATCCTTGTAAGTCAGCCTGATGTTGGAGATCCGGATTCCTTTTTCCATGGATTTGAGCATGTCGTAAACCGTCAGGGCGGCTATGGACGCGGCAGTTAATGCCTCCATTTCGACCCCTGTTTTTCCATGGGTGGTCGCTGTAGCTTCTATGCGGACCCCGGGCAGGTCCATGTCGGTGGTCAGCTCTACCTTCATCGAATCCAGTCCTATGGGATGGGTCAGGGGAATGAGATCCGGGGTTTTCTTCCCCCCGGTGATCCCTGCAATGCGGGCCACCGCCAGAACGTCACCCTTGGCAACCTGGCCGTCATCTACAGCGGAAAGTGTCCGGGGAGACATGAGGACATCGGCTCTGGCAATGGCGGTGCGTTGAGTGGATTGTTTCCCACCGATGTCCACCATCCTTGCACGCCCCTTTTCGTCCAGATGGGTGAGGGGGCCTGTCAAAGCTTATTCCTCGACGGAAAATTCAGAGATAAACTGGATGTCTTCCTCATCCAGGTCGATAAAGGAGATGCCGAGCCCGAAATGCCCGTTTTCGAGCTGCCGCTGATGGACGATTCTGCCTTTGGCACGGATAACCTTATCCTTGATCCCAAGTGTGATCTCGACCTCCTCGTTTGGGGAAGGAAGAGCGCTGGGTAGCTCGAGGAGGATCCCGCCCTTTGAAAGGTCCAGGGTCCGTCCGACCGATTCCATGTCCGTGCGGCCCTCGGAATCCTTGTGGGATAAAGACACCAGGTTAAGTGATTCGAAACGCCTGGGTCGACCGACAAACTTTTTCTTGCTCAATTCGATCCCTCCCTGTCTTCGGCGACGGATAGCATATTTCCCTATGTTTTGCAAACAGTTTGCCTGATTCCTTTGACTTTTGCATGCCCTTTATTTATATTTTACACGGCCCGGAGAAAGAGGGGATATGCGTAAATTCAGGATTTCAACGAGTCGCCGTGAACAGATGGTGGACATCACCAGCCAGGTGCAGCGGGCAGTCGGGGAGTCGCGGTTCTCCTCGGGACTCTGTGTTCTGTACTGCCCGCACACCACCGCCGCCCTCACCGTCAATGAGGGCGCCGACCCTGACGTGGCATCCGATATTATTTCCGGCCTTGCCCGTCTGATTCCACGCTCATGGGACTTTGCCCACCATGAAGGCAATTCGGATGCCCACATGAAAGCCACACTGGTCGGGCCAACACAGATACTGATCGTTGAGAACGGAAAGCCTGTTCTGGGAACATGGCAGAGGGTGTTCTTCTGCGAATTCGATGGACCCAGGAACAGATCTGTATATATCAGCATGATGAACAACGAAACTGGAGCATCATGACCGAACAGATCACTTATCTTGAGGGCTACAGGGAATGCCATCTGTGCGCCGTGGAGGACAAAACCATGGCGCGGCGCTGTGTCCACTGCACCGGCCAGTTGAGCCTCCGCGAAAGGATGTATCTCGAAATAAAAAAACGCCGGAGAAGGCGGTTGGCACCTTATCTGTCGGCGCTGGTTCCCGGGCTGGGTCACTGGTACGCCGGCAGGAGATATGTCGGCACCTACTTCCTGGCCATGGCCCCCCTTAGCGTTGGCCTGGTGCTTGCCACCTACCAGTCCTGGAACTGGGGTCTCTCCACCATGTCCCTTGCCATCCTCCTCATCTGGGTTATGGCGATAGTTGACTCGAAAACGACACCCCTTCACTATAAACCGCCATGCCAGAATGCCTGTCCCGGGAAAGTCCCCTGTTCTTACTATGTTCACATGGCCGCAAATGGAATGGACAGGGAGTCGCTCGAGGTCGTAGAGGCCGTCTGTCCCTTTCCGGGGACCATCGGCCGAATCTGTCATCACCCCTGCGAAACTCTCTGCAATCGGGGTAAGGATGGAGAACCTGTGGCCATCTGCGCTCTGAAGCGATTCGTGGACGATACTGTGGACAGACCATTCAATTTCTATAAGAGAGAGATTGAGAGGCAGCCTGTATCTGTTGGGCACAGTATCGCGGTGGTCGGCGCCGGGCCATCGGGGCTGAGCGCAGCTGTTTTTCTGCGGATTCTCGGGTTCGATGTTTCCCTTTACGATGCAAGGGAATTCGGCGGTGGGACGCCGTTGATCTTCGTACCTGGATATCGTTTGCCCCGGGAGATTTACCGGCGCGAAGTCGAACGGGTCCTTGAACTTGATCTGGATCTTAATTTCGGCAAGGTCCTGGGAAAGGACTTTACACTGGCGGATCTTCAGAAAAAGGGATATTCGGGGATCTATCTTGCTCTTGGCGCCATGAGATCAGTCAGTCTTCCCCATACAGGTGAGGAATCAGAGGGGTTTCTGGATGGGCGGGAATTTCTGGAGAATGTTGTCCTGGGCGAAGGGGTCCGGTTGCCGGGACAGGTTCTGGTCATCGGCGGCGGCAATGTCGCCATGGACGTTGCCCGATCGGCGGTAAGATCCGGTGCAGACAAAGTAAAAATCATCTGCCTCGAGAAGAGACATATCTCCAGAGAAAAGCAGTTCCACTATTTCAAAAATGAATGGACTGAGAAAAAAACGGAAGACACGGGAGAGTTCATGCCCGCATGGTCGTGGGAGGTCAATGACGCCGTTGAAGAAAATGTTGAGATCATCGACTCTGGGGCTACCATTTCTTTCGACATTGAGAGGGGCAGGGTTGTCAGGGCCCGATGTCAAAAGGTGGAGAGGATCGATGTTGACCCGCAGGGCAGGCTTATCCCGGTCCTGCAGGACAACACTGATTTCACTGTAGCAGTTGATTGGGTCATCACAGCTGTGGGGTCCACCCCGGATTACGTGTCCCTGGGAGGGCGCCCGGAGATGACAAACCTGTCAGAGGAAGTTCCCCTGTCGCTCGTGGCTCCCGGTGATGGTGTTTCGATACCTGTTCTGTCGGGCGGAGATTTCGTGAATGGACCGGCTTCGGTTATCGACGGCATCGCCGCGGGCAGGGAGGCGGCGTGTTATTTATACGGTGAGCTATTGGGAGACCCGCCCATACACATCCGGTACCAGAGAAGGTTCGTCCATCAGCCCTGGGCCAACTATCCGGACAGCTTTGACAAAAGAGGCAGACGCAAGCAGAACACAGACCGGTTCCCGGGTTCAAACGGGCCTTTCTCAGAGGTCTTCCTTGGTTACAGGGAAGATGTCGCCAGGGAGGAGGCTGACCGCTGCATGCGATGTGACTGGCCACTGGTCAGGGAGTCCAAGGTAAAGAGGTTCCTCAATTCCCGCCTCAAGGCCTAGGAGCCTGTCGGAGAACCTTCATCAGGCTCCTGGATAAGCTCCTCGTTAACAGGTTCGCTGGATATGATACTGTACGAAGAGTTGGTGCTCTTCCGGGTTGCGGACGGGAGATCTACCACTTCCACAAGGAGCTGTTCCCTGGCGTACCGGATCTCGATGCGATCCCCGACGCGGACACCCTTACCAGGTGAGGCCTCACGGTCGTTCAGCTTGACATAGCCGTTCTGGCAAAGTGTGGCCGCCAGAGACCTTCTTTTCACCAGCCGGGAACGTTTGAGGTAAAGGTCCAGCCGGAGACGCCCAGTGGTATCATCCATCATCCGGGAAGATCTCAACGTAATAAATTTCCCGCAGCTCCGTCAGCCACTTTTCAACCTCGGACATCCTTTCTTCTTCCATCCATTTGCGGACCAGGCCCTCACGGACATCCTCGAAAGGCGGTGGTGGAATTGTTTCCCTGGAGGTAAGCTGGATGATGTGATAACCGGCAGAGGTCTCTATGGGCCCGTCGATATCACCAGGCTCCAGTTGGATGGCTACGGCATCCAGTTCAGGGAGCAGCTCTCCCTGGGAAAAGGTTCCAAGGTCTCCTCCCCGGTTTGCCGTCGTGGTGTCGTCGGACCGTTCCCGTGCAGCTTGTTCGAAGGGCATTCCGGCCCGGATATCGTCAAGAAGATTCTCAGCTTCCTCAAAGATCCTGGTTTTTTCAGCTTCATCCGTGTCACTGTCAACCTTGAAAAAGATGTGCCTCAGGGTGTAGGACTGCCTGGGCTTGTACTCCTGCCTGTACATGTCCTGAAGAGTTTCCTCGTCAAGTTGGATGCGCTGGCTGATGGCAATGGATATGGCCCTCGATGCGGTTATCTGTTCGTGGATCCTTTTGCGAAACCTCTCTAATGTCATGCCCTGCCCGATCAATGCCTGTTCGAACTGTTCTTCGGTCAGGTTGTTGCTCTTTCGCAAAGAGTTGATGATGTCCTCTACTTCTTCGTTAGACACATAAACCTTGTTGTCCCGGGCCCATGCGAACGCCAGCATCTGGTCGATCATCATTTCAAGCGCTTCGTCGAAGGGTATCCCCTGCCCCTCTGATTGGGCCTCGCGCACCTCCAGATAAGTGATGGGAAGCGATTCCACCCTTGCCACCACCCTGTCACCGGCATGGGCCAATGACGGGCTTACGGTTAGCATGAGAACGGCCAGAGTTGCCAGGATTTTGTCGGTCATTTATAAGCGGTCCTTCAGATTTTCGGGATAAATGGTGATACGAGCCCGTTTTTTCAGCGAGTTGAGCCACTCCTGGAAGAAGGCTTCCTGCCTGCGCTGGAAGATGCTCTTCCTGATTTCCTCCTGCACGTCTTCAAGGGGAAGGGTCCTGGGCGGTATCCGCTTCTCTACCCTGAAGATGTGAAAACCGTAGGGAGATTGGACCACCCTGCTGATGGACCCGACACGGTATCGAAAAACTACCTTGTCGAACTCCTCAGGCATCTGTCCTTTGGCGAATGTTCCCAGGTCTCCTCCCTGCTCGGCGTCGGGACTCAGGGAAAAAAGCCTGGCCAGTTCCGCGAAATCATCCCCTTTAAGAAGCCGTGACCTTATTGATTTGGCCTCTTGTTCTGTGGCGACTACGATCTGACGCGCCCTGACCATCTGAGGACGTTTAAACTTGTCCTTGTTTTTCGTATAATAATCCATCACTTCCTGATCTCTGACGTGAATTATACTATCGATCTCCTGCTGGATGAGTTTGTCGATAAGCAGCTTTTCCCTCCGGTCTTCCTTCCACTGTTCGAGCTGGATGCCGATTCGCTCCAGGGCCTCGTTGAGAGTGTCCTTGGGATAATCCTCCTTTAGCTGAGCAATCTCTCTGTCAAGTTCCTCATCGGTGACAGTCAGGCTGCGGAGCTCAGCCTCCTGCTTCAGCAGCTCAGTCTCGATCTGTTTGTTCAGGAAGCTCATCTTTAACTCGTCCGCGGCCTCAGGATCAGCACCTTCCGGCAGATTGAAGCGCAGCGTAAAGCGCCGGTAGTTCTTCTGAAACTCGTCGAGGGTGATTGGCTTCCCGTTGATTATGGCCGCCAGCTTTTCCTCCGGCACCGTTGAGGCGGACTTCATCGGAGACCTGCTGGAAATGTAGTAGGTGCCGGCCGCAACAGCCGCGATCACCACCGTTAGCAATATTATTCTGGGTGTCTTTTTCATAGCTCCAGCCGACTCTTTACCTTAACCTGTGCTGACCTCTGATCTCCACCCTTCGCTGATGCTTTGGGTGGCAAGCTGACATCTGAAAACAATCCTGTTGATCCTGTCAAAATAAATACTGTTTCCTGTCTCCTGATCATGTTCCTCGACAGCGGAACCGCTTGGTATTACTACCAGATCGCTACAATGTCCGCAAGATATCCAGGAGATAGGTGACGCGGTCCTGACCGGTTCCCATGCCCGATACGTCCAGTCGAAGGGTGGTGGGCGGAATGAAGTGGGCCCTGTTGTCGCTCGTGAGAAGTTTGACCAGGGCATCCGGTGATATCCTGGCCTGGGGGTGCATCGTGACGATGTAGTAAGGACCGGCTGTGTCAATACGTTCCACGGCAAGCTGCCCGGCAAGGATAATAACTTCCATGCGTATGAACAGTCCCATAACCTCCTGCGGAAAACGTCCAAAGCGGTCTGCCATCTCGGTGCGGAGAGCTTCCAGTTCATCCATGCTTCGGGCGCTGGCGAGTCTTTTGTAGAAGGTCAGGCGCTCGCCTACGTCCGGCAGATAATCCTCAGTGAGCAGGGCCGGGACCTCCAGTTGCACTGAAGGTTCTACCTCAAGCGTTTCAGGCCGGCCGGTGGCGTCCAGGGCTGCCTGCTCGAGCAGCTGGGAATAAAGATCGAGACCCACAGCTCCTATGTGACCGGACTGCTCCTCCCCCAGGAGGTTTCCGGCTCCCCGAATTTCCAGGTCGTAGGAGGCCAGCTTGAATCCGGACCCCAGTTCCGTCAGGTCCTTAAGGCTGGCAAGACGCTTCCTGGCCTTCGAGGACAAGGACGCTTCGGAGGGTACCAGGAGGTAGGCGTACGCCAGAACAGATGAGCGCCCCACCCTCCCACGCAGCTGGTAAAGTTGAGCCAGCCCGAAACGATCCGCACGATTGATGATCAGTGTGTTCGCGTTTGTAATGTCCAGCCCCGACTCGATTATGGCCGTGGTGATCAGAACGTCGTATTCCTTTTTCAGAAAGCCCACCATGACCTGTTCCAACCTCTTTTCGCCCATCTGGCCGTGGGCCATCGCTATCCTCGCATGGGGAACAAGTTTCTGAACCAGCTTCCTGAAGGCCTCAATGCTCATAACCCGATTGTGGACAATGAAAACCTGTCCTCCACGATCCATTTCTCTGTTCACTGCCTCCCGGATCAACTCTTCGTCGAAATAACGGATCTCAGTGTGAATCGACTTGCGGTCGGCGGGAGGCGTGTGAATCAGGGAAAGATTGCGCAGACCGGAAAATGCCTGAAACAGGGTGCGGGGGATCGGGGTGGCGGAAAGCGTGAGGATATCCACCGTCTCTTTGATCTTTTTGAGTTTCTCCTTGTGACGGACTCCGAAGCGGTGCTCTTCATCGATGACCAGCAATCCCAGGTCCTTGAATTGGACGTCCGCTGAGAGGAGGCGATGGGTTCCGATTACGATATCGATTCTCCCCTCCCGGAGGTCCTTCAGGACCCGGGCTTGTTCCCCGGCGGAGATGAAACGGCTCAGCATACCGGTCCTCACTGGAAATTCGGCAAGGCGTGCTGAGAAGTTCTGGAAATGCTGTTGGGCCAGAACCGTGGTGGGAACGAGAACGGCTGCCTGTTTGCCTCCGAGAACAGAGAGGAATGCAGCCCTGATGGCAACTTCGGTTTTGCCGTATCCGACGTCACCGCAAACAAGCCTGTCCATTGGCCTGGGACTTGTCATGTCGGATATGACCTCTTGAATGGACCGCTCCTGGTCCGGTGTTTCCGACCAGGGAAAGGTCGCCTCGAACTCCCTGAAAAGAGCGTCCGGTTCAAGAAAGGAAAAACCGTCTGCGTTCTGCCGTTTCGCGGCCAGCTGGAGGAGTTCTTCAGTCATCAGCTTCAACGATCGTTTGACTCTGTCCTTGGCACGCTTCCAGGTCACACCCCCCAGTTTGCTCAGGGAGGGAGAGCTCGTGGCAGAGCTGCGATACCGTTGAACCTGGTTCATGTCCTCCACCGGGACATACAGGGAATCCCCGTTTCGATAGGTCAACTGGAGAAAGTCCCCCAGGAGGCCAGCCACTTCCATCTGTTTGAGTCCCTCATACCGTCCGATACCGTGTTCGATATGAACAACGATATCACCCGCGGTCAAGGAGCCGATGGGAAGATCCCATTCAGCTCCTAACGGCTTTCCGGAAGGTCCCTTTCTAATGGGGCCGAACAGGTCCGCATCGCTGATGAAGGTAATTCCCGTGTCAGGCAGGGAAAATCCGGCAGACAGACTTCCTGTGACGATGTTCAGGCCATCCCATGTGTCAAATCCCTTCCATCCGTCACGACGGGTTATCGTAAGGCCCAGGTCGGTGAAAACCGAAGCGATCCTGTCCGCTGCGGAGCTGGAGTGAGCGGTGACAAGAACCCTCTCATCTCCCAACTCATGGAGAAGGCGCCTCAGTTCCGCGAATCGATCGGGACGTGATTTCGGCAGAAGAGTTGACAGGGGCGCGGTGCACCGGATGGCGCGGCTGTCCCTTCGATGAACAGCTTCCGCATTAATAACCGGATGGCGCTGAAGGTCCGTCCAGATTTTTTCGGGGTCTCCGTAGACATGTTCGGGATCAGGAGAACCCTGATAACGGCGTGTCCTGGAGGTCCGGCCAAATGTTTTCATGGCCGCACGAATCTGTTCCGGCTCAAGGAGAAGAACGGTAGCCTCTTCGGGGATATGATCGCTCGGCAAGGCGAGCGATCCGTAAACGACAGGAAGAAAATGTGCGATCCCCGGAAAATCGGATGGGTTGTCCCAGAGGGACAACAGCTGCTCCATAGTCCGGGCCGGCAAACCGGTTTTAACAAGAAAATCCGCAAGCCGATCTCTGCCGGATGAACTGATACCCGGTCCTCCGATAACCTCGCTCACCGGAAGCACCGCTGCCTCTTCAGATGTTCCGACACTGCGCTGGGTCTCAGGATCAAAACTCCTTATGGACTGGATGTCCTCTCCCCAGAGTTCGATCCTCATCGGGTGAGAGCTCTGGGGCGAATACAGATCCAGGATCCCCCCCCTGACAGCCATCTCACCCACCTGTGACACCACAGCCACTCTTCGATATCCCATTGAACTCAGGGTTATGAGCAGAGTCTCCCGGTCCAGGGTTTCTCCGGTCCGGATGGAAAAAGACACCCCGCTGATGACATCAGGCGGTGGCGTGGATTGAACAAGGGCCGGAGCGGGGATGACGGTAGGTCCTGATCCGAGGCCCATCGAGCGCAGTGCGCTGACCCGGAGGGCTGCAATCTCAATGTTGGGAAGCAGCCTGTCAAAAGGGAAACTTTCCGCTTCAGGCAGAACTCCGATCTCCTGACCAGGCAGGAAGAAGGAAAGGTCGCTCCTGAATGAAAGGGCGCTGTCCCAGTCAGGTGTTACAATAACTAATCGCCCCGGATCAGGCAGAGAAGCAGCCAGCCAGGCAGTTGCGGAGGGACTCAGGCCCGAAACCGGGGAATATCCCTTGCGCCTCAGATCTTCAAGGACATCGCTTACAGGGAACATGATCAGGTGGAGGTTTTCTGGATGCGGCTGATAAGCTCAGAAGTGGAAAGTCCCTTCTGGAAGGGGAGACTTACTACTGTTCCACCGTGTTTTTCCACAAACTCCCGACCAACGATCTTATCCACCGACCAGTCTCCCCCTTTGGCGAGGACGTGAGGTTTCACGGCCTTGATGAGATCAAGGGGGGTTGGTTCGGAAAAGGGGACAACAGCATCGACTGATCTCAGGGAAAGCAGCACCTCGGTTCTTTCATCCTCCCCGAGGATGGGACGTCCGGGTCCCTTAAGGTCCGTAACGGACTGGTCGGAGTTGATCCCAACCACCAACAGATCGCCCAGCTGACGCGCCTCCCGGAGATAACGAGTGTGACCCGGATGGATGATGTCGAAGCAGCCATTGGTGAATACAATTTGAAGTCCCGCCTCGCGCCAGGACGCGGCAGCCTCCGATATGGTTTTCATGGTATAGAAAGCCGGCGTTAATTTCACCGCATGAATTCCTTTACGGCCGATAACAAAAGGGGAAGAAGTATCTCGTGATGCCCGGTTAAAGCAAACCCTCTTCCGGAATGTGCGGTCGGCCGCTGGACCACGTTCACCCTTGGTCGGTAATGCTGGATGAAATCCATGTTGACAGTAGTAAGGTCCATGATCTGGTGACCCAGGTTGCGTGCCAGGGAATAGGCCTTCAGGAACACCTCGGGCAGGATTACGGACGAACCCAGGTTGATGAAGACACCGCCATCCAGAGCGGCAACCTGCTGTGCCATGAGATGAAAATCCCTCAAGGACGCTGACCCGGTGGCGGCTCCGTCACAGGAAGGGTGCATGTGAATGATATCAGTGCCCATTGCCACGTGGACAGTGGCGGGGATGTTATTTCTGTAGGCCGCGGCGAACAGACTCTGTGAGGAATGAGGCATATCCTGTTCTTCAATCAGACGGCCAACGGCCAGTCCGATGCCTTCCCCTTTGTTATTACCATCAACTATGGCCCTGTTAAGAGCACTGGCGGTCTCTTCAGCCATCCCGAAACCGCCTGAGCCGAGTACGGCACCGACATCCTCAGATGTCATGCCGGAAAGGGCAAGTTCATAGTCGTGGATAATAGCAGCCCCGTTGGTCGCGACACCTGTGATGATCCCGGTTTCCATGGCATCGGCCAACAGAGGTCCCAGGCCCACCTTCACAGGGTGGGCACCCATACCGAGGAGAACCCCTCTGCCGGAGGACCGTGCCCGGGCAATCAGAGACGCCACCTCTTTCAGGTCGCGCGAGGCGAGAATGTCGGGGAGGCCGTCGAGAAAAGCCGACAGAGTTGAATCCCCACCTGATGGTTTCCCCAGTTTGTCTATGCTGACCTTGCTCTCTCTGGAGAAGATGGAGTAGGTCTCGACCCTGGACAGGTCGAGTGTGGCCATTGGTGTCCCGGGATATTTTTCAGGCATTTCAACCTCTGCGAGAGCCCATCAGTCATTCTGATGGGTGAAAAGCTGGATCTCCAGAAGTTCGGCGATGATATGGAGAACCAGGTGGTGCACCTCCTGCACCCTGGGAGTGAAGGAGTTATCCACATTCAGACAGAAATCACAAAGAGATGCCATCTGCTCGGAGTCTCCACCCGTCAGTCCTATGGTGAGCATGGACATAACGTTTGCCTTCTCAAGGGCTTTGAGCACATTGGGAGACGCTCCGCTCGTAGAGATGGCAATGATGGCGTCTCCTTCTTTGCCCAGTGCTTCTACCTGTTTGCTGAAGATCTGGTCAAAAGAATAATCATTGGAAATGGCAGTGATGACGGAAGTGTCCGTGGTCAGGGCAAGGCAGGAGAGAGGATGCCTCTCCATGAGAAAGCGGTTGACAAGCTCGGCGGCGAAGTGTTGGGCGTCGGCCGCGCTGCCGCCATTGCCGAGAACAAGGATCTTGCCGCCCGAACGGATGACCTTGGTCAGGCTGTTGACAACGTAAATGATTCTCCCGGCGGCGGAGGCACAGAACTCCTCCTGCGCGCTTGCGCTCTCCCGGCCCCTCTGCCTGATGAGTTCTTCCAGATCTTTCATTTTTTTTTACCTTCGGTCAGTCCAAGGTCCAAAGTCTAAGGTCCAAGGTGTGGTCGCGCTCTTAATTATAACCATCACAATGATGCAGGTCGATCATATTCCATCAACGTTGGACATTGGACTCGAGACAGTTTCAGTCACTCATTATGCAGCTGAAACGCGATTCCCTCCAGGTCAATGGCAAAATCCACGTTTCTCATGATGACCCCGGGGGGCACCTTGAGAGTGGCCGGTGTGAAGTTCAGGATCCCCTTGACACCTGCATCGATAAGGTCGTGGGAGACCTTGAGAGCGGTTTCCGGATTCACCGCGATTATGCCGATCTTGATGCCGAATTCCGAAATGACCCGGTGCATGTCAGCCATGGAAAACATGGGGATGTCCTGGAACGAGCCCATTTCCACCAGGATGGGATCCCTCTCGAAAATAGCCGAGATCCGGAAACCTCTCTTGGCGAGAGAATCGGTGCCAAGCAGCGCGAATCCCAGGTTGCCGGCTCCGACCAGAGCGCAGTTCCAGGAACGGTTGATTCCCAATGCCCTCTTGATGTCCTCCTGGAGGTTTTCCACATAGTAACCAACTCCCCTGACCCCGAATTCCCCGAAATAGGCGAAATCCTTCCTGATCTGGGCGGGATTGGTCCCGCACTTTCGAGCGATATCCGATGAGGATACGATTTTCTTTCCGCCCTTGTTAAATTCCTCCAGGCACCGGTCGTACAGGGAAAGACGCCTGATCGTAGCTTCGGGGATCTTAATTCGGCTGACTTTCTTGAACACCATTATTCACCTGCCTTGTAAGGGTTATGACCTTTTTCAGATCTTTGACGGTTTTATCCAGGATAGCCAGCGCGTAATCGGCATTATGAATGGGAACACTGGCCCTGACGAAAAGGAGATTGTGTCGCCCCTCTTTGAGAAGTCTTCTGGCTTCGATCAGCGTTGGATTCTCCAGAGAGGATGAAGCGAGGGCTTTCTCAGCCTCGGCGAGAAGGACGCCTGTTGTGCGGACAGCCTTTTCGGTATCCTTTTTCCAGGTCTCGAGCACCTCACCATAGCCATCTCCGTGACAGGAATCACAGGCCATCGACACAGCCTTCATAGTCTGGCCGGTAAGCGCCGTGGTCTCCTCAGGGAGTTGTTCAGGGACGAGATGGCAGCCACGGCATCCCACCTGAGCCAGGAACATGGGGGACGGCGAAGGTGTTATATTGTTCACCCCTTTTCCCTGATACAGAAGGAGGATCCCGGAATGCCTGTTGTCATGGCATGATGAGCAGTCTAAATCCGCAGTGATCAGTTCCCTCTCTATGGTATGACGGATCGGTCCATGACAGTCATCGCACTCAACGCTGTGGTCAGTGACGTGTTTCCTGTGCAGAATCTCCACCGGTTCTGACAGAACAACCTTCATCGGGAGACTGTGGCAGCTCAAACATTTTTCCTCTTCAACCGCACCATCGCCGGAGATAATGTTGGAGTGACACCTTTCGCAATTGACGCCCCTGTCCAGATAATCAGTATGGTCGAATCTGGCGTCCATGGATCCGGATGGATCCTCAAGAGAACCGTGGCAAAGTGTGCAGGCCGCTGTTGTCTTGTAACTGTCACCGTCCTTGAAATGGCATATGAAGCAGGCATCTTCCACAACAGTAATATGGTCTCCCATGGCCACCTGGGAGTGGCATGTTGAGCAACGCAGGATCTTGCCTCTCCTCAGCTGCTGAAGATGGGGCCTGTGGTCAAAGAGGATGTTCCCCCGAAAGGTGACCTGTCCATCCAGGAGCCGCTTGGAGTGACATCCCTCCTTGAGGCACCCGGCATCGCTTACTTCAGCCCTGGTCCGTTCACCGTATGTCCGCGTAAAGTAACTGGCAACCTGGGCCAGGGCGCTCCATCGCGAAACGAGCTGACCATCACCCTCGGTAGGGTTGTGACATTGGACGCAGGCGACCTGGCTGTGGCTGGACGTTTTCCAGTCGTTGTAATGAGGGCGCATGATATGACATGTATTCCCGCAGAAGACCGAGGACTGGGTGATCTCAAAGACGCTCCACGCACCGATGACGAGCACGATGAAGATCAGGAGAATGACCTCATAAAACCGGAGTTTCCTCATCAGATCGAAGATCCGGCCCAACACACTGGGAGATTTCATGGATTCTTTCCTCTCGTCCTCGTTCATGACACGTTGCCGCCGGTCCTTCCGTGCGTTTTCTCACGTTCAAGCTGACGCAGTTTGAGAGCCAGGAGAACGATGATAATTATTGAGAGCAGGGAAATAAAGAGCAGTCCGACCCTCCTTAAGCCCAGTTCCATCTGAAGATTCCTCGAATGTTCCCGGGCGCTCTTGACCTTGTCCTTCGCCATCCCTGTCAGTTCCTTTAAAAGTTCCAGATCAACGGCGTGGATAGCCGGAATGGCCTGGCTGATCCAGCTTTCAGCTTCCCGGATGAGCAGGTCGATCTGTAAGGTATCCAGTCCCCTCATTGAAATTTCCTCGGCCCACAACCGGGACAGAGAAACTGTCAATAATGTCCCCTCCAGTTCGGCTGCTATCACCTGCCCGACAATTACTGCCCTGTCTGTGTCCGGATGACAACCGGGACAGGTGGCGATGATGCGTTCAGGTACTTCCTCAAGGGGAACCGGACCAAGGCGGTGCGCATCATGGCATCCTGTGCAGCCGGGCTGTCCGATCTGCTCGAGGGAATTTCTGTGCGGCCCCTCGTTGAATCGTCGGACCTCATTCTGGTGGCACTGACCGCAGATCACAGGGGTTTCAACAGGGCTCGCGACAATCGTACCATGAGCACCATGACAATCGGCACATGAAGGAGCCCTGAGATTGAGGTCTTCGAGGAGCGCCTTTCCGTGGATCCCGGTCCGGTAGCCCTCCAGGGTTTCTGAGCCGTGACAGCCTGCACACAGATCGGGCACGTTAACCGGATATGCTCTCGATTCCGGATCCTTCACAGACAGGGTGCCATGAGCTCCATGACATGAAACACAGGTGGGAGCCATTTTGCCGGCATCCAGCGCCGCACCGTGACGCCCGGAGAGGTACATGTCGACCTGATCGATACGAGTTCGGTGCAGCTTCATCTTTTGGGCGCTGGAGTGGCAACCACCGCAGATCTCTGTGATCTCAACCCTGGACAGTTTTTCCGGAGATCCTCGAAGATGGTCCATGGACTGTTCCATATCCAGAGGATTTCCTCCATGGCAATCATGGCAGCTGACACCGGCAGCCCTGTGGGCGCCATTTCTCCATAACCTCACCGGATCTGCCGTTCGTCCCGACAGAACTTCATGACACTCAACGCATGACGAACCCGAATCCGCAGCGTTGATCGGGCCGGGAACCATGGCCAGGCAAAACAGGACTGATATCCCGGCCCGGATGTACTTTGCGATCATGGCAGAAGAAACCTTCCGGGAATAAGCCATGTGGAAACGAACAGATAGACCAGCCACAGCAGGAACGGAATAGCTACCGGAAGCCGTTCCTTTAACCTCCGCCCTTCGGAGTGATCAAGGACAGGTATGAGCAGACAAAGGACCAGCGCCACGGCGAGGATTATGGTGGAAAGTCCAGGTACAGGCAGAATGTTTTCCAGCAGCCATGCAGGCCGCAACAACCACATGGGGGGACTGAACGACTCGGGGGGTGAAAGTTCGATGGGATTGGCAATTCTTTCCAGGGGGGCAGGGTACCAGCCTGCGAGAGCCGACAGAATGGCGATGGCTCCCAATACTGCCATCAGGTTCCTGATAACGTGATGGGGATAGAAAGGATATTCCGGTTTCCTTTCCCTGGTTGTCAGCAGGCGTCTGCCGCGAAACATTTTGAACATCACAAGGGTTCCGATATGCCCAGTTTTCTGACGATGGTGAAATGCATCGCCATGAATACCAGGGTAAGGAGGGGAAGAACCGCCACGTGCAGGGCGTAGAACCTTGTCAGGGTGGCGCCTGTAACATGCTCACCGCCTCTGATGAAAAGCTTTATCCAGGGACCGGCAATCGGGACTCCTCCGACAAGGTCCGTCCAGTAAATGGTGGTCCAATAGGCGGTCTGGGACCAGGGTAAGATGTAGCCGGTCAATGTGAAGGAAACAACCAGAAAAAAGAGGGCCATCCCTATGACCCAGTTCAGGTCTCTGGGCTTTCGGTAAGCACCTGTTACAAAGACCCTTATCACATGGATGAAAAGAGCGAAGAGCATCCCGTTTCCGCACCAGTGATGGGTGCTTCGAATCAGCCAGCCGAAAGGCGCAGTAGAATTAATGTAACGGATGCTGTGAAACGCCTCCGGATCTGTGGGCACGTAAAAGAACATGAGGAGAATTCCCGTAACCATCTGGACGATAAAGAGAAACAGAGCGATACCCCCGAAGCAACCCCACCACGATATGTAAGGGACCGGTCTTTTAAGAGCTTTTTCCAGGGCCTCACGGATGGACAGGCGTCGGTCCACCGGTCCGTAGATTAACCCCACGAGACCGATCCACTCCAGAAAATCGTGAAGGATATCCTTCCGGCGCTCTTTGCGAGGGTCATCGCTCAAGGCTATCCTCCCGCATAAATCCTGCCGCCGGAAAGCACGACATTCAGAGTTGGTAAAGGCCGGGGCGCAAGACCGTGAAGGACGTTGCCGCGCACATCGAAAGTGCACCCGTGGGCAGGGCAGACCAGAACCTGCCGGTCTTCATCCCAGCGAAGGATGGACTCACGATAGGTGCAGATTGCCGAAACCGCATGCCTTGTTCTGCCGACATTTATCAGCAGGAAGGGGTTCTCCTGGTACACGAAGGGGAGGGCTGATCCAGGCCGGATTCCAGCCTCGTCCGCCACAGGTATGAGGGCGGAGCTTGCCAGTGGCAGATGCCTTTGAGGCCACAGCAGCTGCACAGGCGGATAGAGAAGCCCACCTATCAGCATGAGGATCGTTATTCCCAGCAGATAGTCGATGGAACCATGCTTATTATCAGGATTACCCCTTGACATGATTTCCCCGGGCAGAGCTTGTGAACAACAACCGCGTTTGATATTTTTAGCACACATGCACGAGTGGTGTCAATATTGATGCGGATTCACGATGGGAAGAAGTGGAGAAAAAGACACCCCGCGGAGATATGCCGCATCTCCGCGGGGCACAAGGTGTCAGTGAATCTCCAGAAAGGCGGAATAAACGATAAAGATAATCATGACAAGTCCGACGCCGTACGCTGTGATGCCGACGATGCGGGACCAGAGTTGAAGGGTTTTTGTGGGAGGTGTGGTGCGAATGGATTCGAGCTTTCCCTTCTCCACCAGCCTTTTGTACTCAAGAGGCCTTTCGTGCATCAACTCCTCTTCCGTAATACGCCCGGTAAAGATCACATCGTCCAGGGGGAACTTCCCCGGTCTCAGGTGAGTGTTGAAAAAGTGTATTGTGAAGATAAAACCAGCCGCAAGCAGGGCTTCGTCGGAATGGAGAATGATGGCGACATTAAAGATCCATCCGGGCATGAACTTCGAGAAAAACACGGGGAACCAGAGAAAAAGCCCAGAGATCCCGATGATTCCCACGCCCCAGAAAACAGCCATATAGTCAAACTTCTCCCAGTATGTATAGCGATCAAACTCGGGCCGCTCTCCCTTTCCGAGGAACCATCGGATATGTCCAACAACATCCTCGAGATCTTTGATCCAGGGGAGCATGGAGTTCGGACCGAAAAGCCATTTAAAAAACGACTCTTCCCGGAGTTTGATGATGTAATACAGTGCGTAGAAAAGATGGAGAAAGAAGTAGAGGAAGGTGATCACAGCAAAGA
>QIEJ01000240.1 GCA_003228585.1 Pseudomonadota bacterium | reverse complement strand
CCCATGAGGAGAGAGATTTCCCTGAAATCAGCTGGCTGAGCATTGCGACTCGGGATCAAAGTTCACTTTTATCCCGACCTGCAAGGCTCAATCAGCTTCGGTGAGGAGGATCTTTGTTCATGAACTCCTTGGCGTCCTTAGCGGCTTGAGTGACCAGAGGGAACGGGCGTGAGACAGAATCTTTGTGAAACCCTGTGGAGTGACCTTTTAATGGTCACACTGTGGTAAATTAACTTTTGCGACGAGTCGGCGTGAGAAAACAGGTTTCAAAACCAGGTACTGGTTTCTTGGATGAACCAATATTAAAGGAAGGGCAGAGTTCTCCTGCCCTGATACCACTCGAAGGAGGTATGCATCTATGGCCGTCAGAGTAGCTATAAATGGCTTCGGGCGCATTGGCAGGCTTGTATTGAGGAGTGCTCTGTCTGATCCCGCCATTGAATTTGTGGCTGTCAATGATCTCACCGATCCGGGAACCTTGAGTTTTCTCTTTTGCCATGATTCCGTCCACGGGTGCCTTCCGGAGAAGGACCAGGTTGAAACAACGGAAAATGGAATAAAAATCGGCGGTCGTCTGATCAAGGTCCTGGGGGAGAGGGACCCTGAAAAACTTCCCTGGAAGGAGCTGGGTGTTGACGCAGTCCTCGAGTGCACGGGTCTTTTCAGGTCACGGGAAGGTGCGTCAAAACATCTCGAAGCCGGAGCCGGCCACGTTATTATTTCCGCTCCGGGGAAAAACCCGGATATAACCGTCGTGATGGGGGTGAACCACCAGCAGCTGGACAGGGAGCGCGACAGGATAATCTCGAACGCTTCCTGCACGACCAATTGCCTGGCTCCCATAGCCAAGGTTCTCGACGAGAATTTCAAGATTGTTCACGGTGTTATGACTACAATTCACTCATACACCAGCGATCAAAGGCTCCTGGACACTCCTCACCCGGATCTGCGCCGTGCCAGGGCTGCCGCACTGTCGATGATCCCTACTACCACAGGAGCCGCGTCCGCGGTTGGAGAGGTTCTGCCTCAGCTCAAAGGCAAGCTGGACGGTTTGGCTGTCCGGGTTCCGACTCCCAATGTGTCACTGGTGGATCTGACTGTGGAGGTCGGTACCAGGACAGATGCGGAGAGTATCAACAGGGAGATGAAAAAAGCCTCTGAGGAAGGCCCTCTGGCTGGATACCTGAAGTACAATGATGAGCCGCTGGTTTCATCTGATTTCAACGGGGATCAAGCCTCATCTATCTTTGACGCTCCCATGACCAAGGTCGTCGATGGCACCATGGCAAAGGTCCTCTCCTGGTACGACAACGAGTACGGCTATGCAGTGCGACTCGTGGATCTGGTAAAATATCTATACGGGGTGTGATTTGCTGAAAAAGAAGACTGTCGAAGACGTCGATTTTGCCGGCAAAAAGGCTCTCGTTCGAGCTGACTTCAACGTCCCGTTGGACAGCAACGGGAATATCACTGACGATATCCGAATCAGATCCACCTTGCCCACCATTAACCATGTTCTGGACGCTGGCGGCAGCGTCATTCTCATGAGCCACCTGGGAAGGCCCAAGGGCAAGGTCATACCGGAAATGAGCCTCATTCCGGTGGCAAAACGCCTGGGGAGGCTTCTCCATCAGGATGTGCGCCTGGCTCCTGACTGTATCGGTGACGAAACCGAACATCTGGCGGGAGAATTACAGCCGGGGGAGGTTCTCCTCCTGGAAAACCTGCGGTTTCACGCCGGGGAGGAGAGCAACGACCCGGAGTTCTCCAGGCGTCTGGCTTTATTGGGAGATGTCTACATCGATGATGCCTTCGCCAACGCGCATAGACAACACGCCTCCATGATCGGTGTGCCGGAACTGTTGAAACCCGCGGTCGCAGGATTCCTGGTCAAAAACGAGCTCAACTATTTCCACAAGTCCCTGGAAGATCCCGTCCGGCCGCTGGCCGCCATATTTGGTGGCGCCAAGATCTCCGATAAGATCAAGGCCATAATGCGGCTCCTCGAAAAGGTTGATAAAATTATCATCGGAGGGGGGATGGCCTATACATTTCTCGAATCGATGGGGTACTGTGTCGGCCGGTCTCTGGTGGAGAAAGAGATGTTGGAGCTTGCCCGGGATATTATGGATCGTGCCAGGGAGCTGGGGATCCCCTTCTATCTCCCGGTAGATGCCGTTGCCGCCAAAGCCAGAGGGGAATTAGTGGAGGCGCGAACCTATCCTGTACAGGAGATACCTGAGGACTGTATGGCGCTGGACATAGGTCCTGCGACTATCGCCCTGTTTCGTTCGGCACTTTCCGGGGTTCGAACCATCGTTTGGAATGGCCCCATGGGTGTCTTCGAGCTTTCCCAGTTCAGCAAGGGAACCTTCTCAATGGTCGATATCGTGGCTCAATCACCTGCCCTGACCATTCTTGGGGGAGGGGATACAGACGTGGCCGTTCACGCTACCGGTAACTCTGAAAAGATCGATTATATCTCCACCGGAGGCGGAGCCTTCCTGAAGCTCCTCGAAACGGGTGAACTTCCGGGGCTCAATGCTCTGGATGATCAGTGATTTTCCCTCCCGGCTGACGATCCGGAGCGAAAATCAGGTGAGGAGAAGAGGAGAAACGGTTGTTATGGCGAGGACCAGCGGGACGAAGCGATCTCAACTATCTGAGACTGCCGCGTCGGCCGCATTATACGGGCCTCCTCGCAGTGACAAGCGCTTATACTTCGTTCTTTGCTCTTTGTTCTTTGATCTACCATGAAACCTGGAACCTGAAACGTGGAACCCTGGTTACAGTTGACAAGGTAATGCAACGGTGATATAGCCCGCCTTCTGCATGAGAGGAGATTCAGACCCATGCCGACACCGTTAATCGTGGCGAACTGGAAGATGCATAAAACAGTTTCGGAGGCGGTGGATCTGGTGCAGGAGATGCTGCCTGATTTAAGGGTCATCCCTGAAATTCAGGTCGCTGTTGCTCCTCCTTTCGTGGCCCTTTCCGCCGTGGGTGTGGTTTTGAGGGAAGCAGGTCTTTTCCTGGCTGCCCAGAACATGTTCTGGGAGCAGGAAGGCGCGTACACTGGTGAGATCAGCCCCGTGATGCTCCGTGATCTGGGATGTCGTTTTGTCATCCTGGGACATTCAGAGAGAAGGCAGTATTTTGGTGAAGGTGACGGCGAGGTGGGAAGGAAGGTCCATTCCGCTCTTCAGGAGGGGCTTGTCCCTATCCTGTGTGTCGGTGAGACACTGGGGGAAAGAGAGTACGGAAAGACGTTTGAAGTGATAGAAAGACAGATGCGGGGAGGATTTGAGGATATCGTCCTTGATAGCGGGGAGGAACTGGTTATAGCCTACGAACCCGTCTGGGCCATAGGAACCGGAAAGACCTCCAGCCCTGAAGCTGCTCAGGAAGTGCACGGTTTTATTCGGGGATTGTTGGGAAATGTCCTCGGAGAAAAGGTTTCGGAAAAGATCAGAATTATTTACGGGGGATCCGTCAAACCCGACAATGTGGACGCATTAATGGCTATGAAGGACATAAACGGAGCCCTGGTGGGCGGCGCAAGCCTCGATGTTGACAGCTTTTCCCGGATCGTTAATTTCGGTAGGGATTGAGGAAAAAGTAGAGGAGGACGAAGGAAAGAATGCTAATTGTTCTGTTGAAAATACTTCACGTCACAGTCGCGGTGTTTCTGATACTGGTAGTGCTCCTTCAGACTGGAAAGGGCGCGGAAATGGGTGCGGCGTTTGGAGGTGCAAGCCAGACAGTTTTCGGAAGCGCCGGCCCAGCCGGTTTTATGGCCAAACTGACAACCACTGCCGCTGTCGTCTTCATGCTGACCTCGTTGAGCCTTGCCTATGTTTCCTCAGGCAGGATCAAAGGTTCCATCGCTCCGGAAGTGCAGATTCCCATAGAGGTGCCGGATCAGGCCGGTCAGGCGATACCGGCCGAGCAGGCCGATGTACCGCAGACGGATACCGGTTCTGCTGAACCCGGATCGGGGTCTGAGCCGGAATCCGGTCAATAATCCGCGGTTAAGATTTACTGGGTGATTTACTGGGTAATGATCTTCGCTCCAGGCGTGATCTCCATGTTGCTGCTGGTGATCCTGGCGACGGAGGTTTTGTCTCTTGCGATGATGACCTGAACGGTTCCCAGGTTCTTCTGAGTGGGAGCCATGGCGCCGGTCATCCCGGGATCTCTGGTCTTGGTGTCTGAGCTCCTGACCCAGAGCGATTCTCCGGTACCGAGGCCGTCATTTCTGCCGAGGTCAATGAACAGAACGTCCCCCTTGCCCATTATCATCTTCCCGTCAGGGCTGGCCACGATGTATCCCTGGAGCACCTCCCCGGGGTGGCCCCCGGTCTTGCGATGCCATGTCAAATGTTGAACGTGTTTCATAACCTTGTCACCGATCATGGTTTCAAGGTAGATATCTCCGATAACGGCTGTCGCCATTTTTTCATCAGTGGCAACTACCGACAGATCACCCAGGACTCGGGCAAGATATCCGACTCTCTTTCTGGTCACAGGATGTTTCACCTCTTCGAAGACTCTTACGATGGAATACTTTTCTCCAGCTTCCAGGCCTCCCTTATCCCTGGCTTTGACATAGACCGTCTGACCCGATGAGATAAGTAAACGGTCTTCCTCCTGAGAAGTGATTGTTCCAAGCCCGATTTCTTTCTTGTCGGCGATGAAGCCGTAAGTGCTAAGGGCCTTGATGACCTCGTGCTGTATCGCCACAGGCAGGGTTTCGAGCACCGGTTCTTCAACAGGCTCCGGCTCAGGGGCGGGTTTGGTCTCGGCAACCGGTTCAGGGGCCGGGGGCAACTCGGGCCTGGCGGTCTCCGGTTGCGTCCGCTGAGCTGCAATTTCCATGGGTATGTTGATTATCTGGCCGGGATAGATCAGGTGAGGGTTCTCAATTTCCCGATTGACGTTCCACAAACGCGGCCACTGAAAAGGATCATAGAGATAGACGGAGGATATATCCCAGAGTGTATCGCCCTTTTGAACGAAATGCTCCTTCTTATCTGTTCCTGCGGGGGCTTGCTTGACCAGTCCGGGCATCAGGCCGGTTACCAGAATACAGACCGCCGACAAAAGGATCAAACGGGACACTTTCATGACTTTCTCCTGTGCAAAAGGGCCTTTGGGAACGGCTTACGGAATGATAGGCTTCCCGTGTCATGCTGTCAAGCGTAGGTTCTCCGCGGGAGTTCCACTGAAACCTCCCTCTTTGTTAAGGCGGTTCCTGATCCTTAACGAAACTCATGTACATTCTGGCTTTCACATGATGGGGGTCAACTTTAAGAACTTCTTCCCATTCCGTCATCGCTCTGTCCACGAAACCACGGGAAAAGTATGTTATACCCAGCTGGATTCTGGCATCTGTATAATCCGGCCTCCGGGAGGCCGTTTTGGCAAATAACTCAATGGCTTCATCGATATGGCCCATCTCCCTCATGGTGACCCCCAGTTTCACCTGAATGTCGGCAAAGCCCGGAGAGAGGGCAAGGGCTTTCCGGTATTCGTCAGAGCTTTCCTTAAGCAGACCAAGCTCCCTGTAAATGTCTCCGACTTCCTTGTGCTTGTTGGCAAGCTTGCCTGAAATAAAGGGATCGAGGGGCGGATCCATCCTGCTGACCCTCTCCCGAGCCTGTTGAACAACTTTTTTCGCCTCTCCATATTGTCCTATCTCGTTAAATGTGACGGCCAGGTTCAACGAGGCTTCAGTATAATCAGGGTTCAAACGAATGGCCTTGATCAGAAATTCCTTGGCGCGGAGGTAATCACCTTTTTGATAATACAATTGTCCCATCTTGTTGCAGATGTCCGCATAGTCAGGGTTCCGCTGATGAATAGCAAGGAGGGTCTTTTCAGCTTCACCCAGTTGACCTCTGACCATGAAGAGGTCGGCTTCTGCCAGACTTGTTTCCACTGGAGGAAATGATGCATTGCTCTCTTCGATCATGGGGTGTCCTCCTCCTTCCCGGTATCTTCAGGTACTAATTTGAGCTTCGCCGCTTCTGCTATTTCACGAGCTTTCTGCTTGATGTCCTCGGGGTAGTCTGCATCGAGAATCTTGTTTACTCTGCTGAGAGCGGCTTCGGGTCGTTTCTTTTTTTTCAGATAAAATGAGGCGATCTCCAGTTCATGCAGCCCTTCCTTCTCCCAGAGTACTCTGATCCAGTCTGAGGCCTCCTTTGAATGCACGCCTTCCGGATATTTTGTTATGTATTGGGTGAAGTTCAGACGGGAGTTCCTGACAGGGTTGATGTCCCTGTCATGGGGTACTGTCTTCCTGAAGCCGGTAAAACCGATGGATGTATACTGAATCTGTTTGAGATTTGACATCGCTTTTTTGTAAAGAGCATCCTCCGCATAAGATCCACCCGGATACCCGGACAGGTATGCTGAAAAATAGGAATCCGCCTCGAGATAATTGTTCATGCGGTAGTTTGACTCGGCCAGCAGATACTGGATCTCTCCTCCCACCGCGGTACCGACGGTGACAACCCGGATCTCTTCAAGGATCTTGGCAGCCGACTCATAACGTTTTTTTTCGAATTCATGTTGAGCTTCTTTGAGCCTCTCTGTCGGGCTGGTTTCATCCTTGACAGGACCCGAACAGGCGATGACGGACGCCGCAATAAGAACTGCCAGAAAAAGACGAAGGGTTGATCCGTTAATCAGTTGATGGCTCCTCTCGGTTATATTAGCATCGAGAAAACGGATGGATTATATTATTACTTGAAACGTCAAACTTGAAACTTGAAACTTGAAACTTGAAACTGTTTCTACAGTATTGTTAACAACCCCGTAAAGTGTCAAGGTAAAGAAATTGCCGATTTTACGACACGCTGCCGGGAGGGGAGATGATTCTAACTGTTCTGGGATCGGGGACTTCTGTTCCTCAAAGAGAAAGATCAGCTCCGGGATACCTCGTGCGTTCTGAAAATCGGATCCTTCTCCTGGACCTGGGCCCGGGCACCATATGGAATCTTGCCCGGTTGTCCGGTGTAAATCCCGGGATGGTGCAAGGGGTGCTTCTGTCTCACCTGCACATTGACCACTGTATCGACCTGGCACCTCTCCTGTTTTCCATGAGGGCTCCTGAAATTGAGAGGGAAGCGCCCCTCCGCGTTATGGGTCCCCCGGGGCTCAACCGTTACTACTCCTCATTGAGAGACCTCTATGGACACTGGGTGGAGCCGGCGGGCTATGAACTTCAGATATGCGAGTGGGATGGTGAAACTGTTGAATGGGAGGGCTTCAGGATCAGTGCCGCTCCCACGGTGCACTCGGTTCCCAATATTTCATTTCGTGTTCAGGATGTTGATTCCAGATCCAGTTGCATATACACCGGAGATGGTGAACCCACCGAAGACCTGATTCGAATGGCCGGCCCGGGAGTTAATGTTCTGCTTGCCGAGTGCTCCCTGGGTCCCGGTAAAATAGAGGAAAACCACATGAATCCGACTCAGGCAGCGGATCTGGCTACCGAATGCAGAGCGGAAAAGCTGGTTTTAAGCCACCTGAATCCCGGCTGTTATCCGGATGATGTTTACCGGGATGCTGCTGAACACTTTGACGGGGAGATCGTAATCGCCACTGACGGATTGACAATCTCTTTATAAAAAACGGTCTACTCCTGTTTCTCAAAGCTGTTGGCAGCTCCACAAGCGGCGCATTTTCCGGGTTTGCAGCGTCCCTCTCTGGTTTCTCCACATTCTTTGCACTTGAATTCGGCCATGTTTTTTCCTTTCAGTTATTTATGATTAACGGTTCAGGATTAGAATCCAATATCCAAAACCCAAAATCCAAGATCAGGGCTCGTTCATCCAATTAAATATAAAGAAATGGAAACAGCGCGTTTGTCTGCCTGCTCACGGTTTTGAACATAAGTACTATTTTGGATTTTGGATCTTGGATTTTGGATCAATATTAATTACAGCTACCGCACACACCTACAAGGTGAACCTGCACGCTCTGAACATCAAACCCGCCGACCACATTGTTGTCTGGTAATTCCTGAACAGGGTAGAGTCCGGACATTAAATCCTCTATTTCCCGGCACCTGGTGCAAAAAGTGTGGTAATGATCATCGGTCACAGAGTCATAATGTGCCCTCTCGGGATCGATGTTGATCTCGAGGATTTCACCAAGATCCCGCAGGGTTTGAAGGGTTTTGTATACCGTTGTAAATGAAATGGTTGGATGAATCTCAAGCGCCTTATTGTAAATATCTTCGGCAGAAGGATGGTCGTAATTATCCTTGAGCAGGTTGAATATGCTCAGTCGCTGTGGTGTGATCTTCAGGCCGGAATCACGGAATCTCTGGACAATTGCTTCGATATCTTTCATTTCTGCCTCGTTCCTGCCTTTAGTTACGATACTTGGTAGTTATGCTATATAAGGATGAGATTAATTTGAAAATACAAAAATGTAAATAGGGAATTGGTTAAAAATAGGGCTAAGTGCTATGTACTAAGGACTAAGGTTTAAATACTTATGTACTTAGAACCTAGTACTTTAGTACTCCCCGGAGGGGTAACCGTCTTTCCCGAAGGGGTCACTACAGATGCCAATCCTCCCAATCTCTTTCAAGAAGTTCCAGGACTAGCCCGATGAGGGGAATGTAAAGCAACAGAAACGGGATAAGGGATGTAAAAGTAACCCAGAACGGGGGAGAACTCCAGGCGGAAACTGCGATGACTATCATGAAAAGGGTTATGAACAGTCGAGTTGACGAATGCTTCCACCCAGCCAGGGAATAACGCTTCATTCGGACCCAACAATGAAACATTGGTTGCCTTTCCACCCCGTTTGGAGTCGGAATTACCATAATTTAAGACGATATTCAGGCTGATGTCAAGCTTGACAAATGGCAAGGCTTTGAAAATAATGAGTCCCCTGCTGCCGAAGTGGTGGAATCTGGTAGACACGCCATCTTGAGGGGGTGGTGGGCGAAAGCCCGTGCGAGTTCGAGTCTCGCCTTCGGCACCATTCGACGCGCAAACGCCTGCAGAAACCGTGCAGGCGTTTTCTTGCTCATGGCAGGCCACTACTGTTTCTAGTGTCAAGTTCCAAATCCTAATCCCCTAATCACGGGAACGTGAAACTATAATTAAGACATTCACCTCGACAACCATGTATAAGATATTTTATAAGTTACTGTTATTTGTTATATTTTACTGATGAAGGGAGACAAGGTGAAGGTTCGAAAGGCAGTCATCCCAGCCGCCGGAATGGGAACCCGTTTTTTACCCATTACCAAAACCATTCCAAAGGAAATGTTGCCGCTTCTCGATCGCCCGGTTATTCAGGAGGTTGTTGAGGAATCAGTGCTTTCAGGGATCAGGGATATAGTTCTTGTTACCGGGATGGGAAAGAACTCTATCGAGGACTATTTCGACATCTCGCCGCAACTCGAGCGGTTCCTTGCAGAGAAGGGAAAAGAATCTCTCCTCGAAAGGGTGGAAAAAGTATCCAGGATGGTGGACATTGCCTCCATTCGCCAGAAAGAGCCTAAGGGATTAGGTCACGCTATCCAGTGTGCAAGGAGTCTGGTTGGCGATGATCCATTCGCCGTTCTTCTCGGTGATGACATCATTGACTCCAGGACACCGTGCACCGCCCAGCTTATAGAGGTTTTCGAGAGGTTCGGAAAACCGGTTGTGGCTCTCCAGGAGGTACCTTTGGAGGATGTTCACCGATATGGGGTTGTCCAGGGCGAGGAGGTGGAACCTGGAGTTTTCTTCATTTCCCGCCTCGTGGAGAAGCCTGACCCTGACCAGGCCCCCAGCAGACTCGCAGTCGCTGGTCGATATATTCTGCCGCCGGAGATTTTCACTTATCTGGAGGCCACCAAACCGGGAGCGGGAGGGGAAATACAGCTGACGGATGCCCTGGACGGCATGGCCGGGAAGTCAGGAATCTACGGTCTCATGTTCGAGGGTCAGAGGTACGACACAGGCAACCTTCTGGGTTTCCTGATAGCCAACATCCAGTATGCCCTCAATGATGAGGAGTTGGGTCCGCAGCTTCTTGCCTACCTGAAGAATCGGGTTCTTCAAGGGGGAGAGTAATGAGGAAACGCTGGGATGCCTACACAGATACCATGTGGGTGAGATCCAGGAGAAACAGATTGTTGAGCCAGTTTGTGTCGAAGGTTGCTTCAACATCGGGAACAGCAGCTGAGACTTCAGATCCGGTTATCGACGTGTGGGAGATGGAGAACGAAATTGTCGTGGAGGGGGAGATTCCCGGAGTTTCAAGCAAGGATTTCAGTCTTATCCTCGACAGGGGGAGGTTGATCGTCGAAGGTTACAAGAAGGAGCCCCATTATACCAACTGCCAGAAATTCTACCGGCTGGAAAGAGAGTTCGGTTTTTTCAAGAGGGTTATTGAATTGCCTGCCAGTGTTAACACTTCGGGAATTAAAGCCAGCCTGGTCGATGGCCTCCTTGTTGTCAGGCTGCCCAAGATCGAGGAGAAACGCAGGGGAAGCGTTAATATCCCGGTGACTGAGTAGCGTGGGACACGGGGACACGGAGAGGGGGAGATTGGGCGCATGGGCGAGCAGGCAACGCGGGGACACGGAGGCGATGAGGCGCGATTAAAATGCGCAGTCATTGCGAACTGGTTGGCTCGTGAAGCAATCTCGGCAAACTGGGATTGCCACGTCGTTCTCGTCAACCTCGGCGCTCCTCGCAATGACAGACGCTTGCTCTGGAATTTTGAATTTTGAACCTGAATCCCGAAACACGGGACAAGAGACACAGGAACTTTAATGAGCGAAAACCAGGAGAAGTTGGAAAATAACCGGGACGTACCGGAAGGCCTTGGAGTTGATCTTCCCGAAGTGCTTCCTCTCCTTCCCACCCGGGACATGGTGGTATTTCCCTATATGATTGTTCCCCTGATTGTGGGGAGGGAGAAATCCATTAAGGCTCTTGATGAGGCACTCAAAGGTGACAGGATCATCTTCCTCGCCAGCCAGCGAAAGAGTGAGGTTGAGGATCCGGCTCCGGATCAGATCAGTGAGATTGGAACGATCTCTGTGATTGTCCGCATGCTCAAGACCCCGGATGGAAAAGCCAAGATCCTCGTCCAGGGGCTCCAGAGAGGCAGGATCGGGGAGTTCATCACCCAGGAGCCGTTCTTCTCCGCCAGGATTGCCCCTGTTGATGAGAAGAGTTCTGTCCAGGTCCCCCTGAAGTTGGAAGCTTTGGTCCGCACCGTCAGAGAAGGTCTGGGCAAAATGGTGCAATTTGGAAAGCCCATCCCCCCTGATGTAATGGCCGTCGCCGAACATGTGGATGATTCAGGCCGTCTTGCGGACCTTGCGGGGTCAAGCCTGGGCCTGGACAGGGATGAGGCCCAAAAGGCCCTTGAGTTGGAGGATCCCGGCGAACGGCTGGTCTACATTCACGACATTCTGAACAGGGAACTGAAGATCCTGGAGATGCAGCAGGAGATCCATGATCAAACTCAGGAGGAGATGACCAAAACACAGAGAGAGTATTTTCTCCGTCAACAGTTGAAAACAATCCAGCAGGAACTGGGGGAGAAAGACGATAAAGAAGAGGAGATTGAGGAATTCCGGAACAAGATCAGGGAGGCGCAGATGCCTTCCGAGGTCCAGAAGGAGGTTGAAAAGCAGCTCACCAGACTGTCAAAAATGCATCCCGACTCCGCCGAATCGGCCATTATCAGAACCTATCTGGAATGGATGGTCGAACTCCCATGGAAGAAGTCAACCAGGGACAAGCTTGATCTTAACAGAGCCCTTGAAGTGTTGGATGAGGATCACTACGACCTGGAAAAGGTCAAGGAGCGGATTCTGGAGTATCTGGGTGTTCTAAAACTGAAGAAAGGCCTGAAAGGTCCCATCCTTTGCTTCGTCGGCCCTCCCGGGGTCGGAAAAACATCCCTCGGCAGATCAATTGCCAGAGCTATGGGAAGGAAATTTATCAGGATGTCCCTGGGCGGAGTGCGGGATGAGGCCGAGATCAGAGGCCATCGCAGGACCTATGTAGGGGCTCTTCCTGGCCGGATTATCCAGGGTATGAAGCAGGCCGGTTCCCGAAATCCGGTGTTTATGCTCGATGAGATCGACAAGCTGGGGGCCGACTTCCGAGGGGATCCATCATCGGCACTGTTGGAGGTGCTTGATCCTGAGCAGAACCACGCTTTCAGAGACCACTACCTTGCAGTTCCATACGATCTGTCTTCAGCGATGTTTATCGCCACCGCCAACATGACCGATCCAATTCCCTCAGCACTTCTCGACAGAATAGAGGTCATCAGGCTTTCCGGATACACTACCGAGGAGAAGGCCCATATTGCGAGACGATATCTCGTTGCCCGTCAGATGGAAAGGAACGGAATCGATGCCGGATTCCTGTCCATATCTGACGGGGCGCTTGAGCGACTGATCCTCGAATATACGAGAGAGGCTGGAGTCAGGAATCTGGAACGCGAGATAGGAAATCTTTGCCGGAAAACGGCCAAAACCGTTGCTATGGGTCAAAAAAGTCTGACCAGGATCACTTCGCGAAACCTTCCCAGGTTCCTGGGTCCACCGAAACATTCGGGTATGACCGAGCCGGCTAAACCCCAGGTTGGCGTCATTATGGGACTTGCCTGGACCCCTGTGGGCGGGGAGATTCTGTTCATCGAGACCTCCGCTGTGAAGGGAAAAGGATCCCTGACCATGACCGGATCCCTTGGTGAGGTCATGAAGGAATCGGCGCGGGCAGCCCTGAGCTACATCCGGTCTCGCAGCAAGGAAATGGGTCTCGCTCACGAGATGATCGCCAATCGTGATATCCATGTTCACGTACCTGCCGGTGCCATCCCCAAGGACGGTCCCTCTGCCGGAATTGCCATAACCACAGCCCTCGTGTCCGCACTGACGGGTGTCGCTCCAAGAGCCGGCCTGGCCATGACCGGAGAGGTGACTTTGACAGGACGGGTCCTTCCAATAGGAGGTCTCAAGGAGAAGCTTCTTGCTGCCAAAAGGGCTCAGGTGAAACGGGTAGTCGTCCCCGAGAGAAACATGCTTGATGTGGAAGATATCCCTTCCTATGTAACGAAGAACCTCGAGATAATTCCTGTAAGTGATATTGAACAGGTCCTGAAGGAGGCTTTCCCGCGAGGTGCTCTACAGAAGAAACGTCGGTCTTCAGGTGCGAAACGTCCAGGAGCAAAGAGAGGAACCGGGAAATGAGTAGACCCGGAGAAGCGTTGAAAGAACCTGTTCTTGTCGTCGATGACGAAAGATTCTTTCAGGAACTCCTTGTCAAGATTCTGGGACAGGAAGGCTACGATGTAACAGTGGCTGGTTCGGGTCAGGAAGCCCTGAAAGCATTCCACGGGGGAAGATACCGGGTGGTTGTCCTGGATCTCGTTCTCCCGGACCTCACGGGTACCGATGTGCTGACCAGGCTCAGGGAGATGGATCAGGACGTCGCGGTCATCATGGTTACCGCCTATGCATCCCTTGAGAGTGCTATTGATGCCCTCAAAGCGGGCGCATATGACTATATCCGCAAACCCATTGTTCGCGAATACCTGCTTCGGTCGGTGGAAAGAGCATTTGAGAGACAACGGTTGACCGTTGAAAACAGAGTGCTGATCCAGCAGCTCAAGGCGCGTCTTGAGGAGGTAAAGTCCCTTGGCAGGGAAAAAGAAGAGGTTTTCAGAGTTCTCGATGAAGGTCTGGTTGTTCTTGAGGATAACGGAAAAATCGTCAACCTCAACCCCAAGGCGGAACAGCTGTTGGGTTGGCAGGATCAGCCTGCTTCGAAAGGTGGTTTTCTGCCGGCGAGCTTTCCTCTTCCCGAGGGTTTTCTTGAGGCTGTAGCCGACAGCACAAGGCAGCCGTTACGGACAACTGTGTCTTTTAAAAACAGCCGATCTGAAAACAAGGATGTAGAATTGGTAGGTCTTTCCATGGACCTCGGACCGGACGCCCCGCGATACCTGCTCGGTATGAGAGATATTACAGAGATCAAGGACCTGGAGCGCAGGAGAGAGGAATTCCTCTCTATCGTTACTCATGACCTTCGCACACCACTTACCTCTATGAAAGGATTCATTGAACTGCTCCTGAACGAGAAACACGAGACGGGTGAGACGGTGAAGAACTACCTGAGAATCATCGACTCCGAGTCCGACAGGATGATTGCGCTGATTAACGATCTGCTTGATCTCGCCCAGATCGATTCGGACAGGTTGAAGCTGGACCTCCAATCCATCGTTCTGTCCGACATGCTGATATACGGGATCAAGAGCATGGAGGGACTGGGAAAGCAGAGAGATGTAACCCTGCGCCTTTCGATCAGGGGTGATAAGGATTCCCTTGTTTTCATGGGGGACAAGAGGCGTTTCCTCCAGATCCTTATGAACCTGTATTCCAATGCCCTGCGTTTTTCACCAAAGGGCGGCGCAGTGGACACAATAGCTTATCTGGAGAATGACCACGTTGTTGTGGAGATTCTGGATGAAGGACCGGGGGTTCCCTGCGAGGAGATGGAGCGTATCTTTGAAAAGTACCATCAGGTGGGACACCCATCGCCGGAAAGAGCCAAGGGAAGCGGCCTGGGTTTGGCAATTGTCAGGAAAATACTTGAACTGCATGGTGGAATGATTCGAATGGAGAACCGGGAGGACAAACAGGGGAGCAGATTTGTTATGGAGCTTCCTGCCTCAGTGAAGGGAGACGTTTGATGGGACAGCGCATTCTGGTTGTGGATGACAGCCCTTTCATCCATGAATTGGTTAAGGACGTCCTTGTCAGGGAGGGTTACGAGGTGGAACGGGCCATGAACGGTCACGAGGCCATGGTATCAATAGGTCAAAATCCACCAGATCTCGTGCTCCTTGATATCATCATGCCTGAGATGAGCGGTTATCAGGTTTGCCGCCTCATCCGGAGCGATGACAGGCTCAAGGATCTACCCGTTGTCATGATGACAGCGAAGGATACCCAGAAGGACCGGTTCTGGGGTCTCGAGGTGGGTGCCGACTCGTATGTTACCAAACCCATTGAGGAGAAAAACCTCATCGAGACCGTTTCCAACTTGCTGAAGGAAGCCAGAGCTCCGGCCAAACCGGTGAGCGAGGACGAGCTTACCAGTGAAACCCTTAAGGGTCGAGCTGATGATATCCTGGAGCGAAAGTTGCTTGAACTGACCATTATCAACGAGGTGGGCAAGCTTTTTTCATTCCTCGACCGTCCGGACGTTCTTCTTCAGAATACACTCGGGTTGATATCCCAGGTCATCGATTACGATCTTGGCGTTGTCTTTCTCTCTTTCCCGGGAGTCGGGAGCAAAACGGTGGCTGTCAAAAGCCGAAACGTGCCCCTTAAGATCTCCAAAAAGGAGATTATCAGAGAGGGGAGCAAGTTGCTGAGTGAACAGCGGGGCTGTGAACTTTCTGAAATAACCGGTCTGAACACGAAGCTGCTCGAGGAAAGCGAACTTGGGGAGCAGGCTTCACGCCGGCCTTGCTCCTCGGAACTTAAAATAATTCTCAGATCATCCCGAGGTGTCCTCGGAAGCATCATGCTTTACAGTCGGCACGAGGAATTTTTTATTGCTGACGACCAGGCACTTGTTGATGTTATCAGCATCCAGCTATCTATTCTTCTTGATAATCTGCGCCTTCTCCAGGAACGGGACCAGCAGCTCACCGTTCTGGAACTGGAGAAAAGCAGGGTGGAAGCTATCCTCCGCAATATGGGGGAGGGTGTCCTTGTCACAGATTGGTCCTACAAGATCATCCATGCCAATCCACTGGTATGCCAGCTCCTTGATGTGGAGGAAGGGGGACTTGTAGGCGAAGTCCTTTATGACCACATACCGAAGGAAGCATTCAGTGTACTGGAGGAACAGCATATTGGCGAGAGGGATCCAATATGGAATATCCGGTTTGTTTCCATCAAAAACGATCTTCCTCTTATGGCCAGTGTCGCTGTTGTGGACGAGGAGGAAGAGCAGACCCTCGGTCTGATCATTCTGCTCCGGGATATCACGGATGAGAGGGAACTGGACCGGATGAAGAACAAGTTCCTCGAGAATATCTCAAACCATCTGAGGAACCCCCTGACATCCCTTAAGGGCTTTTCCGATCTCATCCATGAGGAGATGTACGAGCCCGCGACAGATCGTCAGAAAGAATATATTAAAGCTGTTGACAGGGAAACGGCCAAATTGACGGAGATCGTGGAGGACCTTCTGAGCCTCTCGAAAATTGAACTTGCCGATTACCGTTCCACACCCGAGCATTTCCCGGTGACGGATGCCCTTCTGACATCCATGGTAAACAGCCAGGGCGCAGCCCACGCCCGTGGCATTGCGCTTCGTACCGAGTTTGAGGACGATCTGCCGGATGTGTTTGCCGACCGGGAGAGCGTTATAGATATCACCAACCGGCTCATCTCAAATGCCATCAAATTCAGCCCCAACGAATCGGAAATTATCCTGGGCGCCAGAACCAGCGACAAGGATGCTGACATGAGTTTTGTCCAGGTTTTTGTAAGCGATTCGGGACCCGGTGTTCCTCTGGACAGACAGGATATGATTTTCGAAAAATATCACGAACACGAACTGTTTTCGAAAAGCGCTTCAGAGAGCGTTGGCCTTGGGCTGCCTATCTGCAAGCGCCTTGCCGAGATGAATAATGGGCGTATCGAGCTTGATTCGACAGGTGACTCAGGGAGCACCTTTTCCTTTTTCCTGCCTATGAATAAAGAGCAGAAATCCTGATCCATGATCGGCCCGGACATGACTCTTCCTGTCGATGAGATCCGCACATTTCTCGGATCGCTAGCCCGAATTACCGGTCTGCGATTCTCCCTTTTCACGCGGGGCGAAAATCATCCAAGTTTCATACTTGGTGAGAAGTCGTTCTGTATGAAGCTGAGAACAACGATAGCTGGTGACAAGCGCTGCAGCGATTCCTACCATTCCCTCCTCAATCTTGCGCGTGATACCAAAGGAAACGTCTTCGATATGTGCCATGCCGGGTTGGGAATGATCACCGTGCCCCTCACAATGTCCGGGAACAATGTCGGCACTTTAGTCATCTCCCAGGCAGTTGTGGGGGACCTGTCCGATGAACATCTGCGATTCCTGCGATCTCTGGAAGAAGAAGTCGGCCTGGAGGAAACCGGTTTTCTTTTAGAGGCCGTCCGTGAAAATCCCCAGTTCGATCGATCCCGGATGAAAAACCTGGCACATTTTGTCATCGCACAGTTCACCGAAAAACTCGTATCTCGGGAAATGCTGGAGGATACAACCCGGTTTCTACTGGAGAAATACGAGGAACTTATGTTCCTTTACACCATTACGGAAAGTATTTCCCCGGACAGGGAGTACCGGAAGACACTGTCTGTAATTCTGGACAAAGGACTTCAGAAACTTTCCGCAAAGTCCGGGTTTTTCGTCCTGGCCGCGATGGGCGATGCCAGGGAACTGGTTGCCCTGGAGGGATACGGAGATTATCCATGGGAAGGAAAACCGGATGAGGTTCCTAAACCCCTGTCGGAATTGATCTACCAGTGCAGGGGGCCGGCAGTAATTATCAGGCCTTCGGAAACGTCGCCGGAATGGAAAAAGGAGCTTGGAGCCCTTCTGGCCTATCCCTTTGAGATAAAGAATTTCAGACGGGGCTACCTGATCTTCGCCTGGGAAAATGTCGAGCGCATAGGGGAGATAGAACTGAAATTCGCCAAAGCCTTAGCCAATCAGGCTGCGTCGGTTCTCCACGGTGTCCATCTCTACCGTGAACTGGCGGATCTTCTCTTCTCCACTTTGGAGGCCTTGAGTTCATCTATTGACGCCAAAGACCCATATACCCATGGCCATTCGCGGAGAGTCGCAGACTTCGCGGTTATGACAGCCCATGCGATGGGATACAGTCCGAAATTTCTCACTATGCTGAAAATTGCCGGACTCCTGCACGATTTCGGAAAGATCGGGATTGCCGAGGGGATTCTCACCAAGGAAGGTAAACTGACTGACGGGGAGAGAGAGTCCATGATGGAACATCCTGCCATTGGTGCCAGCATTCTCTCAAAATTCAGGGCCTTTTCCAACATCGTTCCCGGGATCCGGCACCATCATGAGCGGTTCGACGGCTCGGGATACCCTCAGGGGCTTGCCGGGGATGAGATTCCCCTTGTTGGGAGAATCATCTCTATTGCCGATGCCTATGATGCCATGACCACCAGCAGGCCCTATCGCAGGAAGATGGATTCGAATGAGGCTCAGGAAGAGCTGCTCAGACATGCAAATGATCAGTTCGACCCAAGGATGGTAAAGGCTTTCATCCAGGCTCTTGAAAAGAGGGAATAGGATGGCGACCAACAGAATCAGGATCCTCGTTGTCGATGATGAGGAAAACATCCGTCATCTTCTCCGCCTTGCGTTTGAGGATGATTTCGACGTGAGGGAGGCGAGGGACGGTGAGGATGCGTTGGGCGAGGCCCTCTCGTGGAAGCCAGACCTGGTCATATCCGATATCATGATGCCGAAGCTTGACGGATACGGCTTGTACCGGAAGCTCAAAGGGCGGCCCGAAACGGCATCAGTTCCTTTCGTCTTTCTTTCGGCGAAAAAGGATGTGGAAGAGAGGGTCGTCGGCATCGAGATGGGAGCGGACGATTATATCACCAAACCATTCAGCATCAAGGAACTCAAGGCAAAGGTCAAATCCATCATCAAAAAGGCAAACGATCTAAAGGTGCGAGGCAGCCTTGAGGGCCTGCTGAGCGAGGTGGATCTGGTTGAGATCATCCAGCTTCTCGAGATGGGCCGGAAGACGGGTATGTTGATGCTGGAGACCGCGGAAAACAACGGGAATATCTATTTTGTTGATGGTCAACCGCTGTTTGCCAGGACGGACCCGTGGTCCGGGAGCGATGCATTCTTTACGATGGTTTCCTGGAAAGAGGGTCGATTCAGGCTGGATCCGGCCGGGCAGGAGATGGAGGAGAACATTGATGGTTACAGGGGGCAGGAACTTCTCATGGAGGGTGTGCGACTTATTGATGAGATGACGGAAGCCATCCGGTGTCTCCCTCCGAAGGAAACGGTCCTGACAAGAGCAGATAAAGGTGATGTGCCGGAAGAAGACATGGAACAGGTATGCAGTGCGTTCGCAGGTGGAACAACTGTTGAAAGAGCTTTCGTGCGGGCCAGGATGCCGGTGTTCCGTTTTTATCCCATGGTTAAAGATGCCATTTCCGCCGGCCACCTCCATGTAGTGAGTACAACTCCCTCGGAATCGGAAGAACCGATCGAGGTCCTGCGAAGGCTGAAAGCAGCGGTTCTGGAGCTGTGAGGAACCGACTTTGAGACTTGGAGACTTTGCGACGTGGCGATATTACTCGCAAGGTCGCACTGTCGCCCGGTCGATATTAAGTAACGAGGTATCGAGGTAGCGAAGTGTCGAGGTAATTGGGAAAAGCGCTCGTCATTGCGAGGAGGCCAGGATTTGCAGCCGACGTGGCAATCTCGTGGAGTATAGCGACTGCGGCTGTTTCAACTTGCCGAGATTGCTTCACGAACCAACCGGTTCGCAATGACTGCGCTTATTTTGGAATCTGGAATCTGGAATTTTGAACCCTGAACACCCAGGGAGGTTTAGACTAGATGACAATCCGTTACCTGCTCCTTTGCCCTGACGAGAAAGATCGCCAGGCTTTGTTGGCCGCGATTTTCGGGACATTTGAGTTGGCTCCCAGGGGCAAAGGGGAAATAGTTCGCCTGAAGGAGGAAAAAGGTGGTGAAATGGAGATCGTCGGAGCCGGTGCGCCTTCCAGGCTTTTCGCCATAGCCAGTAAGCTCATCGACTCAACGGTCCAGATTCACGGTATTCTCATGCTTCTTTCTTCCGGTGACGAGGGTTCATGGGAGGAGACCAGGAAACTTACCCAATGGCTTGAGGATGAGAATAAACCTGTTCCCCTCAAAACCTGGGTCATGGGTAATCCCGGGGAAATCGACAAGGAAACCTCGAGGAAGATTCTCGTTGAGTTAATGGACGAACACGAACGGATCCTGAAATCCGGCTGAGCATGTCCGGTGGAAGAAAATGGTGGAAAAGCAGATGATCCCGGAGAACCTCCACGAGATAAAGGAACGTTACGGTGAGTTGTCGACAGTGGTTCGGCTCAGCCTTGAGTTGGGGATGGAACTCAATGTTGACCAGGTACTGGAGAAGATCGTCCAGCAGATCTACGATGATCTGGGTTTCCAGATCGTCTCCATTCTCCTCCTCGATGTGGAGGGAACCTATCTGACTATCAAAGCCTCACGAGGTCTCGACAGGGAGATTGTCGAATCGACCCGGACCAAAGTGGGTGAGGGGGTGGCCGGATGGGTGGCCCAGAAGGGAGAGCCCCTTCTGGTATCTGATATCGAAGGGGATCCACGTTTCAGGAAGGTTCGCAGCCATGGCCGTTACTCTTCACGGTCCCTTATCTGTGTGCCTTTGTTGGTAGGTAACAGGGTGATCGGTGTGCTCAATGGGAACAACAGGAAAAGAACGGGGGAGCTATCGGACCATGACCTCAGGCTTTTGAGCGTTTATGCAGCCCAGGCATCAGTCAGCATCGAGAGAGCTCGTCTATACAGAAACCTTGAGATTCAAGCGGACGAATTGAGCGCTGCCTATAATCAACTTCAGGCTCTGGACAAGATCAAGTCGGATTTTATCACCAACGTCTCCCATGAGTTCCGAACCCCGGTAACGATTATTCTAGGTTACCTTGAACTTCTTAAGGGTGGTCTGGACGATCCGGATCATGTTGAGAAAGTGACAATATCCATGGATGCGGCATACCGGCTGGCTAAGCTTGTTGACGACAGCACCGATATTCTAAGGCTGGATTCGGGAACCATGCCGTTTGCCTTCAGGAAGATAAACATGGGAGAGTTTCTGGTGGAAATGGTTCACCAGCACCGGGCCTATTCGGATTCCAAAGGCATCACCCTTTCTCTGGATGTCCAGGAGGGATTACCTGAGGTTTCCATCGATATCGGGAAAATCAGAAAGGTTTTTGATAAACTGGTGGACAATTCGCTGAAATTTACTCCCAGAGACGGTTATGTGAAGATCTGCTGCAATATCCGGGAAGAGGGATTTATGACAGTTGCTGTTGAGGATTCCGGACCAGGCATTTCCTTTGGTGATCGGGGAAGAGCATTCCAGCGTTTTGAGCAGGGTGGAGATATAATGACTTCCAAGCCCGAGGGAGCCGGGCTTGGTCTGCCTATTGCCAAGGCGATTGTCGTACGCCACGGTGGAAGGATCTGGCTCGACCAGCACTTCACTGAAGGCTGCAGGGTCCTTTTTTCCCTCCCGATGGCTGGCCTTTCCGACGATGGGGATGATCAAACCCTGGGGTAGGAGGATTCCGGCATCGGGGTAACGAAGTATCGGTGCGCTCAGGGTCCTCGCAATGGCAATCGCCTGGTCTTCGCTCTTTGATCTTTGATCTGACATGAAACATGAAACTGTCAAGTCCCCGGCAGGGACCTGACCAATTGACACTGTTAGATTTGTTGTGATACTAATTCCGGAGAGTTCTTGAATAGTTACAGAGATAACACATTGGCTGGAGGAAGAAGCTCAGACATAGGCGGCCTTCCCAGGGAAGACTCCTGGGCATTTGAAGCGCTAAAGGAACTTCTCATGCGGGAGAAGGGCTTTGACCTCGAAGCCTATAAGGAGCGCTGTATACTGCGAAGGATTTATCTGAAAGTTCGCTCAAAGGGTTTTCCCAATCTGGGGCTTTACTTCAGGGTTCTGAGCAGGAATATGGAGGAACTGGAAGAGCTCTTTCAATATTTGACCATTAATGTAACAGAGTTCTTTCGGAATCCATCAGCCTATCAGTACCTTCGGAATGAAATCCTTCCTGTTCTCCTGTCCGGACGCCAGGGGAGCGGGACGATTAACATCTGGAGCGCAGGTTGCTCCAGCGGCGAAGAACCTTACAGTCTGGCAATTATGATGTTGAAGGCCAACAGGGAACTGGGCGCCGATATTCCATTCCGTGTTCTGGCAACAGATGTAGACAAGTCTGTTATCGCCAAAGGTAAGGAGGGTTTTTTCGCAGAGGAAGCCCTGAAGAACATTGATGAAGAGGACATTACGGCGTATTTTGATCCCGATGAAAAAGGATACAGGATCAAGGATTCCGTAAAAAAAAAGGTAACCTTCAAGGTTGCCAACATTCTGACGGAACGTCCCGGCAGCCGCAAGGACCTGATAGTGTGCAGGAACCTGTTGATATACTTTTCCAGGGATAACCAGGAGAGGGTTATTGCAAATTTTTCCAGGGAGATGAGGCCGGGCGGATATTTGATGCTCGGAAAAGCGGAAACGTTGATTGGACGAAGCCGTCTTTTCTTTCTGAATGTTTCGCCAGTGGAGAGGATTTATAGAAAACGGGATGTTCCATTGGAAGATTACGATCCCGTTCCCCAGATCTAGGAGCCTGTCGGAGAACCTCGTCAGGTTCCTGGATAGCACGGTAGGAAAAGGAGTTCCATGTCATGAGAATGGAAATGAGATACAAACTGATCCTGTCCTTCCTGGTGGTGATAGCTGTGGTCGTGTTCGTTCCCTACCTTTTTGACCTCTTGGGAGCCAAGGGCGGGTGGAGCGAGTTCGGATCCACCTCGGCAGCTATCGCTGTCGGTCTCTTTATCGGGAGCGTATTTGCCACCAGCATAACCCGGGACATACGCGAGATGAGAGACATCGCGGATGCTGTCAGCAAGGGGGATCTGACACAGGATCTGTCTCCAACCAAAAAGAACTTTGAGGATGAACTCACCGATCTCAGGGAAGCAGTGAGGATCATGGTGCAGCGTTTGTCCCTCATGGCAAAAAGCCTGAACAGTTCTTCCGAGGAAGTCCATGAATCAGCCCAGACCCTGTCAGCCACTTCGCAGGAGATGAACGCGTCCACCGAGGAGATCGCCGCGGCTGTAGACGGCATCAGCAAAGGAGCCGAGACACAGGCAAGCCAGGTTGAGAAGATGGCCGGGACCATCCATCAGATGGCTTCTAACCTCGATTCCATGGCCGCCAAGGCAAAGGATGCAGCACGTGTTTCCACTGAAGCAGGGTACACAGCTCAGGCGGGGAATAAGAACACCGAGACAGCGATCAGCAAACTGAGTCAGGTTTTCGAATCCATCTCCAATGCAAGCGAATCGGTTACGAGTTTCGGTGAACGGAGCAAAGAGATCAGTGATATCGTGGACATCATTACAGGTGTGGCCCAGCAGACAACCCTTCTGGCTCTCAACGCCACTATTGAAGCCGCGAGAGCCGGTGAATATGGCCGTGGTTTTGCGGTGGTGGCCGAGGAGATCCGGAAGCTCGCTGAGAATACAGGAAAGTTTGCTGAGAAGATCTCCAATATCGTTGAGAGGACACAGAACGAAAGCGAACAGGTTCTGCTGTCAATGAAAGAGGTAGGCGGGGTCCTGGATGATGGACAGGAGGTCATCCAGTCCATGGGTAGTGCTCTTGAGGATATCGTAAAGACGGTTCTGGAATCCACGAGCAAAGTTCAGGAGATATCACAGATGACCGAGAGCCAGAGCAAGGCTGCCGGGGAACTCACCATGTCTATTGATGAGATTTCAAAGGTCGCCGAGGACAACGCGGCATCCACTGAGGAGGTTTCTGCGGCCACTGAGGAGCAGACTGCGTCCATGGAGGAATTGACCTCCTCTGCGCAGGATCTGGCGGCCCTTTCCGACAAGCTCAACAAACTCGCTGACGAGTTTAAGGTCTGACAGGAGAAGCAATGAGTTCCTATGATCAGGCTGAGGTACCCGACGAGCTTGAAGATCAGGAGGAGCTTGAGGAGGATTCGGGTCACAAAGCTATCCTCTTTGCTATCGGGAACGAATATCTGGCGATTCCTCTGGAGGAAATCGCCGAGATCCATGAACTTGATGAGATAACACCACTTCCGATGGCACCGCCTTTCATTGAGGGAGTGATCAATGTCCACGGGATTCTGGCGACTGTAATAAACCTTGACATGATTCTCAACATCTCTGACGAGCCCGCTGGCAAGCTACTGACCCGGCTGATCCCGGAAAGGGGAGGAATCGCCATCCGGGTGGAATCCATACTGGCCATGGTGAAATATTCTGTTCTGGAAGAGGTGACAAGAGAGATAGAACAGAAGAACAGCCAGGTGTCTTTTATCGAAGGGGTATTCCGGAGTGAGGACAAGCTTATATCGCTGATCAACCCGAGCAAACTTTGCGTCTGGATTGACGGGGCTGTGGCGAAAGGGGAGGACTAATGGCAATTAAGGTTATGATCGTCGATGACGCAATGTTCATGCGTAACATGATCAGTGATATTTTCCAGGGAAAAAAGTTTGGCGAAGAGGATTATGAAGTTGTCGCCGAAGCCGAGAACGGTATCGAGGCAGTCGAGAAGTACAAGGAACACATGCCCGATGTAATTACCATGGACATTGTCATGCCCGAAATGACAGGTATCGAAGCCCTCAAAGAGATCATGCAGATCAATGCCGATGCCAACGTCATCATGTGCAGTGCGCTCGGACAGGACAGCCTGGTTATGGAGGCCCTCGATTCAGGGGCAAAGGATTTTATTGTCAAGCCCTTTCAACCGGAGAAGGTACTCGATGTGGTCGTCAGGATTCTCAAGGATACAAGGGGCAATTGACTGTCAACGAACTTGATTGATTGTACTCCTGCCATCGGATCATCCGGGAGGTTCAGCAGACCATTATGGATATGTCCAAATACAAGGATCTGTTTGTCTCCGAGGCAAGGGAGCATCTCCAGGGGATCAACGACTGCATTCTTAACCTGGAGAAGGATGGACAGGCAGCGGATAGTATTAACGAGTTGTTTCGCCATGCCCACTCCATAAAAGGGATGTCCGCCTCCATGGGTTTTGGCATAATAGCCCAACTGAGCCATCACCTGGAGGACATGATGGACATCTTTCGTCAGGGCAAGGCTCAGATTACCACACCAGTTGTAGATGTTCTTTTCAGTGGAGTGGATTACCTCGAGAACATGGTAGCTGCGGTCGAGGGGGACAGTTCCCTCGACGACTTTAACATCGATCAATATATCGCTCAGGTGCAAAGCATTATCGACGGTATATCCGCTGATGAAATTACGCAAGAACCGCCGGCAGATAAGCCACCCGAAATCCCTGAATCGGACACTGTTCCTGACGACATCAAAACTGAAACCGAGGCGCCCGCCTCAGGCGGAATTCCCGTTACCTTCAAGGTTTCGGAGGACAGCCTTGTTCCCTGCGCGCGCGCCTATCTGGCGGTCAAGCGGCTCGAGACCCTGGGGGAGATCCGATCAGTTACACCATCCATTGAAGAGATGAAATCCGGGAATTGTGAGGGAGAAGTGTCCCTCGTGATAACCGGAACCGACACGTCCTCCTTACAGGATGTCCTTGGCAATGTTCCGGAGATGGGGGAATTTATCGTCGGATCACCAACCTTGGAACCCGCACCCGAGCCCGTCCCCGATCCAGCCCCCGAGCCTGCCCCCGCACCCGATCCGGCACCCGAGCCCGTCCCCGCACCCGATCCAGCCCCCGAGCCTCCACCTGCACCCGAACCGGTCTCTCCCCCTGTCTCTCAGGTCAAAGCTGCCACCGCGGGGCCATCCGGAAAGACCGTTCGCATCAGCACTGCTCTTCTTGACACTTTCATCAACCTGGTGGGTGAACTCATCGTTACCAAGGGTCGACTCAAGGAACTGTATCAGGGAGCCGAATCCCCCGTTGCCGAACAGGTGCTGACCAGGCTGGATCATCTGGTGGGAGGGCTTTACGGTGAAGTGATGAAAGTGAGGATGGATCCCCTCGATACGGTAACACAGAGATTGCCAAGGGTTGTCCGGGACCTGGCAAGAAAGGGGGGCAAGGAGGTCTCGCTGGAGGTAGAGGGGGCGGAGATCGAACTTGACAGGGCGGTTCTGGAGGAACTGAGCGATCCTCTCATTCACATCCTGAGAAATGCGGTAGATCACGGAATTGAGGAGGCCGGGGAGAGAATAAAAACGGGTAAGAGTAAAAGTGCACAGATAAAACTTCGGGCTTACCGCGAGAGGGACATGGTTCATATCGAATTGATGGATGATGGTCGGGGTATGAACCTTGAAAAGATCAAGGCGAAGGCTGTCGAGAAGGGTATAATAACAAAGAACCAGGCCGAGGTGATGAGTGACGAGGAGACGGTGATGCTCGTGTGCAGACCAGGCTTCTCCACTGCTGAAAAGGTAACCGATGTGTCAGGCCGGGGTGTGGGAATGGATGTCGTCCAGTCGGGAATCGAATCCCTTGGCGGAACGCTGGCTATTATCAGCAGAACAGGTGAAGGGACCACCTTTACCCTCAAAGTGCCCCTCACTGTGGCCATAGTCAAGATCCTTCTGGTCAACCTTCAGGAACATCTGTTCGCCATCCCCATTACCCGCGTGATACGGACTGTTCGCAAAGAAATCGAACAGATCAAGGAAAGTCAGGGCCGTTATTATCTGACGATAGACGAGGAACTCGTTCCGCTCTACGAACTGAGGGAGATGTTGGCCCTGCCTGGCGCTCTGAGCGACAACCAGCTCCTCACGGTGGTCCTTGTCGAGGTCACCAACAGGATAGTGGGCATTGTCGTGGATGACATCTCAGGTCAGGAGGACATTGTTGTCAAACCCCTGTGCTATCCCCTCCACCATCTTGAGCGATATTCGGGAATGACGGTCCTTGGAGATGGAAGAATTGTTCCCGTTCTCGATCTTGGTCATCTCGTTTAGAAAATGGATGATGTCCGTTCCTCCATGCTGTCCCTGACTCAAGGGGACATAGATGCCATAAAAGAAATCTGCTCACTGTGTGCCGCTCAGGCAGGCTCGGCCCTCTCCAGGCTTGCCGGTGTCAGCGTAATTGTGGCGTCACCTGAGGTGTTCACACTTCCACTGGGTGAGGTCCCCTCGCTGTTTGGTGGATCAGATACTCCGGCTGTCGGGGTTCTCGTTCCCTTTCAGGGTGATGTGGAAGGGAACATCCTGTTTCTTTTCCCGGACGGTGGAAGGCGCGAACTTGAAAAGTTGCTTTTTCCGGTCGACAGTGCCGCGAACAGGGAGCTTGTTGATTCCGCTTTCACTGAAACCGGTAATATTCTGTCGGGTGCGTTCATAACAGTTTTGTCACGCCTTTCCGAACGCCTGCTGATCAGCCTTCCCCCGATCACTGTTAAGGACATGGCAGGTGCTATACTGGATGCAATTCTCGCGGAGATCGGATCCCATGCCGATGAGGTTCTGGCTCTGGTTTCCCGGTTGAAGGACAGTGCCGGCGGCAGTCTGGTGAAGGTTGTAATTATCCCCGATCCCGGCAGCATACGGCTTTTTCTGCAGGCCGCAGCCAGGTTGAGATCTGATCCATGAAGCCGGCCATTGTCGGGATCTCTGAATACAAAATAGCAGAGGCGCCTCAACAACTGATCACGTATGGCCTCGGTTCATGTGTTGCCATCGTTCTATATTGCGAGAAAGCCCGATTGGGGGCAATGGCCCACGTCATGTTACCATTGGCTTTTAACAGGGATGAGACGGACAAGCCGGGAAAATTCGCTGATACGGCCACTGTGGCCATGATCAGGGGTTTTGAGGAAAGATCCATCCTGCCTCGGGATCTGTCGGCAAAGATAGCAGGTGGTGCAGAGATGTTTCCGGGAAGCTACAGGGGTGTCAGCCGGCGGATAGGCTCGAGAAACGCGCTTGCGGCGCGCAAGACTCTGAGCTATTACGGTGTTACCCTGGAAGCTCAGGATATCGGCGGGAACATGGGAAGAACTGTGGAGTTCCAGACCGATACCGGGATCCTGACCGTGCGAACCCTGAGAGGCGCAAGGTTGACATTGTAGCGCGGTTGTCATTGCGAGCTGCCTGGCTGGCGAAGCAATCCGGGCAAGCTGCGGCTGCTTTGGAATGTGAAATCTGGAATTTTGATCCTTGGACGTTGGATCTTGGACAAGATCAATGAGGAGCAAACTGATGGGGAAAGCCAGGATAATCGATGGTAACGAGATCGCCGCAAAGGTGCTGGCAGAGGTCAAATCGGAAACGGAGGGATTCGCGGCTGAAACCGGCCGGCCTCCGGGACTGGCGGTGGTCCTCGTGGGAGATGATCCGGCGTCGTCAGTCTATGTTCGCATGAAAATCAAGGATTGCGGACGGTGCGGGATTGAGTCTTTTTCCCACCGATTGCCGGCCGAGACACCGACTGAGAAGATACTTGATCTGGTGAACCGTCTCAATGGGGATGATAAAGTTGATGGAATTCTCGTTCAACTCCCCCTCCCCGAGGGTGTAGATACGATATCCGTTCTTGACCGAATCGATCCGGCAAAGGACGTTGACGGTTTTCATCCCATCAATGTCGGCCGCCTGGTCCGGGGAGACCATGCGGTCCTCATGCCTTGCACGCCCTCTGGAGTCATGAGAATGCTCGATGAGTCAGGAGTGAACCCCCATGGTGCGCGGGCGGTGGTTATCGGCAGGAGCGATATTGTAGGTAAACCTGTGGCCCTGCTTTTACTTCATCGCCATGCTACCGTCACCATTTGTCATTCGAAAACGCCCGATCTTCCCGGAGTTGTGAGGGAAGCGGACATTGTAGTCGCTGCTGTGGGCCGCCCTCTTATGGTGGAGAAGGATTGGGTCAAGGAAGGAGCGGCTGTCATCGACGTGGGGATGAATTCCATCAGTCGGGAGGAATCCCCTGAAGTGATCACCACAGACCCAACCCGAATCAGGGATTTTGAGAAGAAGGGATACACTCTGGTTGGCGACGTTTCCCCCGGCGTTGTGGATGTGGCCGGATGGTATACACCTGTTCCCGGTGGGGTTGGGCCCATGACCCGAGCAATGTTGATGGCCAACACCATGAATGCCGCGAAGTGGAGAGCGGGCTAGAACTGGACTAAACTAACATGAACCGCGACGAACTATTAAAACTGCTGCAGATGGTCTCAGATGGTGCACAGACGCCGGAATCGGCTCTGGCGTCCCTGGCGAATCTTCCCTCCATATGCATGGATTATGCGAGGCTGGATACCCATCGACGCTTGCGTAGGGGGATTCCGGAGACGATCTACGGGCAGGATAAAACCCCCGGGCAGATCGAGGGTATCGTGGAAAAGCTCACCGAAGCCGGGTCTCCCGTTCTTGTAACACGGATCTCACCGGAAACGGCGCAACTTGTTCAACGCAGATGGCCAGAAGCGGTTACCGATGAGCTGTCCAGAACCCTCGCTATCGGTTCTCTTCCCCGGTGCGCCGGATCTCCTGTTATGGTTGTGGCTGCGGGCACTTCCGATCTTCCAGTTGCTGAGGAGGCGGTAAAAACCATCTCTTTCCTCGGAAGAAAATTCATTCGTGCCTACGATGTTGGTGTTTCCGGACTTCACCGATTGGCCGCATTCCGCGCTGAAATGGAGGAAGCTGGGGTTATCGTTGCCGTGGCCGGCATGGAGGGAGCGCTCCCTTCGGTAGTCACCGGCCTGGTTTCCGTTCCGGTCATCGGTGTTCCCACCAGTGTGGGCTATGGTGCCTCCCTGAGCGGGATCACACCCCTGCTCACTATGCTCTCTTCCTGTGCCTGCGGTCTTACGGTTGTGAACATTGACAATGGGTATGGGGCGGCGGTGGCAGCCCATCTGATCCTCGGGGCGGGTGAAAAAGGGCGTAAGGGCGAAGAAGTATCGAGGTAACGGGGTGTCGAAGTATCGAGGTGATTTGAACAAGCGGTTGTCATTGCGAACGACCGCAGGGAGTGTGGCAATCTCGGCGAACTGTGACTGCTTCGGTCGTCATGTCCCGGATTGCCGCGTCGGCCACAACCCGCGGGCCTCCTCGCAATGATGGATCTTGGATTCAACCCCAGGAACTTGAAACATGAAACCTGAAACCAACAATCATGCTCCCGATAGTGGAGCAAAAGTTCTCTACATCGATCCGTTCAGCGGAGTATCCGGCGATATGTTCCTGGGAGCGCTTCTCTCTCTGGGGTTCCCCGAACGGATGCTGGTGGATGCGGTGGACAAGATCATCCCCGGCGAGGTTAGATTTGACATAAGCGAGGTAACCCGGGCAGGACTTGCGGGGATCCGGTGTAAGGTGGTTGTGACCGACGGACCCCCGAGAAGAACACTCAATGACATGATCGCCCTCATCGAGTCGGCTGATCTGGCCATTAGCGTCAAGAACAGATGTGTCCGCATTGTTGAGTCATTGGGAGAGGCGGAGGGAAAGGCCCATGGTGCCCGGAAAGCTGTCCATCTCCACGAGTTGGGAGGACAGGACACACTGGCGGATATTGTCGGCGTGGCAACGGGAATCCTCCATTTAGGAATTGGCGAGATCATGTCGGGACCTGTTAACCTCGGAAAAGGTTTTGTTGACACGGAGCATGGTATGATGCCGGTGCCGGCACCGGCAACGGCGCACCTGGTGAAAGGGATGCCCGTCTTTGCCAGAGGACCCGCTGTGGAACTGGCTACGCCGACCGGCGCAGCGCTCATTAAAGAGCTTGCAGTGGGATTCGGACCTGTCCCCGAAATGATTGTCGAGAGCATCGGCACCGGAGCCGGCGGGCGGGACAATCCGGACTTCCCTAACCTGCTGAGGATATTCAGGGGCCATATATCCCGGGATCTGCCGACAGATGAAAGCGTTATGATCGAGTGCGGAATCGATGATGTGAGTCCGGAATATCTTGCTCCTCTTACAGCCAGTCTCCATGAAGCGGGAGCCCTGGAGGTCCACATGATCCCGACGCACACCAAAAAGGGAAGGATCGGCGCGCTCCTGCGTGTCCTGGTCCCATCCGGCAGCGAGGAGCGGATGGCCCGCACGGTTCTGGATCTTTCGGGAAGCGCGGGCCTGAGATCCTGGAAGGTTTCCCGTAAAATTCTCACCCGTGAAATGGTCGAGATCGTATCAGCATATGGAAAAGTGAAGGTCAAGAGGTGGCGTTCACCCTCGGGCCGGTGGCGGGTCAAACCGGAGTTCGAGGACATCAGGGAGCTTTCTGAGAGCTCAGGGATTCCGATGGGGGAACTGCGGGACAGAATCATGGCCCAGTACTATCTGGAGCGTGGAAATGAACAGACAGAAGATTGAGCAGGGAATGAGCATGATCCTGGAGGGGATCGGCGAGAATCCGGAAAGGCCGGGTCTGCTGGAGACTCCCCGGAGAGTGGCGGATCTTTATGAGGAGGTTTTCTCCGGGATCGGGGTGGATGCCATGGAGCTGCTGGTTCCTGTGGAGGGGGAGACCCACGACGAGATGGTCCTGGTCAAGGATATCCCGATGCATTCAATGTGCGAGCACCACCTGGTTCCCTTCGTCGGGAGTGCGCATATCGCCTATATCCCGGAGGGTGGAAGGATCGTTGGGCTGTCAAAGATTGCACGTGTTCTCGATATTTACGCTCGACAGCCCCAGATGCAGGAAAGATTGACGACACAGGTGGCTGAGGCCATCATGAACGGTCTTTCCCCCAAGGGAGTCATGGTGGTCATCGAAGCTGAACACATGTGCATGTCCATGCGCGGCGTCAGGATGCCCAACTCGATGACAGTGACCTCTGCTGTTCGCGGATCATTCCGCAGGGATGAGAGGACTCGCAGCGAAACCCTTTCGCTGATCTACGGGAATAGGAGAGGGTAAAATTTTTTACCACAAAGTTCACAAAGTCACGCAAAGGGAAAATCAGGGTTTAGGGACTTGGGGTTTGGGAAATGCGCAGTCATCGCGAGCGACCGGAATCCTGTGGGAGCGTGGCGATCTCAGCAAGATGTGACTGCCACAGTCGTAAAACGCCTCGTCTGGTCGGATGATCTCGACTACCTGAGATTGCCGCGTCCCCTTCGACCCCGCCATCGGCGGGACTCAGGGTCCTCGCAATGACAAGCGTTTGCTCTTTGTACGTTGATCTGGAATCTGGAATCTGAAATTTGGAATAGACACCACTGAGGTTTATCTAATTGAATATAAGCGACATGCTGAAAGAAAAGAGAACTTTGCTGTCCTTCGAGTTTTTCCCCCCCAAGGACCTCGAAAGTGAAAGCGTCCTTGACGAGACGGTAAGCAAGCTGAGGAGATTTGACCCGGATTTCGTGTCGGTGACGTATGGCGCCGGTGGAGGTACGAGGGAAAAAACCATAGATTGGACGCTGAGGATAAAGAATGAGCACCAGTTGAATGTCATGATGCATCTGACATGCATCGCTTCATCCAGTGGGGATATCAACGACATTGTCAACAAACTGAAAGAAGAGGACATCAGGAATATTCTTGCCCTTAGAGGAGATCCACCCAGGGATTTTCCGGAAGACAGAAAAAAAATGGATTTTACGAACGCCTATCAGCTTGTTGAGTACATCCGGGATCTGAACGGTTTTACCGTTGGAGTCGCAGGGCATCCGGAAGGACACATGGAAGCGCCCTCCATCGACCGGGATATGGATTACCTGAAGATGAAAGTTGATGCCGGCGCTGATTTCATCATAACCCAGCTTTTCTTCGACAATAATTATCTGTATGATTTTATGGACCGTGCTGCGGCAGCCAGAATTGAAAAACCCATCATTCCGGGAATTATGCCCATCGTCAACATCAGCCAGATCCGGAAATTCACCCAGATGTGCGGGGCCACCATCCCGGAACGGATTGTAAAAAAAATGGAAGGCAGAACTATTGAAGAGATGACGGATGTCGGGGTTCAGTACGCTACGGAGCAGTGCCTCGAGCTGCTCAGCTTCGGTGTGAAAGGCCTGCATTTTTACACGTTGAACAGGAACCAGGCAACCGAACGGATTCTGGATGAGATAGCGGGGGAGATAAAGGTTTAGGAATATGAGAAGCCTGCTGTATATCTTTTTCCTGTTGGTTCTTGCATGGGCGATCCGCGCACTGCTATTCGGCTCCAGGCGCCGAGTCCCACCTTCGTCCTCGGCAAAACCCGGCACCAGGGGACACAGAACCACTGGCGGCGAGGAGATGGTAAGAGATCCTCAATGTGGGGTCTATATGCCCCGCAGCTCTGCGATGGTGAAAAAGATCGACGGTGAAACGCACTACTTCTGTTCACAGGAGTGTTCAGATAAATTTTCCGGGAGGGAGTAATGTCAAATCGGTATTTACTGTTTCTGGTTTTTTTGCTGATCCTTTCATTATCTCAGTACGCTTACGCTCTGGATGTTGGCGCTCCAGGTGAGGCGCTGGATCGAGGGCAGACTTCCCTGTCCGGGTCCATTGGATATTCTGAAGTAGAGATCGATAAAACTGATGTCTCCAGCGCGTCCTTTTTGCTCAAGGGTGTGTATGGCGTCAGCCAGGTTGTCAACCCCTACCTCAAGTTAGGTACCGCGGATCTGCGCGTTGGAGAATTCGGTTTTGGTGGAGGTCTCGGCTTCGCCTACGGAGGTGGTGTCCTGTTCAGGGTCTTCGCTCCTGAGGAGTCCAGCCTGTCCATCAATGTGGACACCCAGGTACAATGGAGACAGAGCAAGGAGAGCTCAAGGTCTTACGACATGTTCGAAGGGCAGGTGGCGTTACTAGGAGCGGTAAAATCGGGAGGAACCAATGGTTATGGAGGCCTGGCTTTTTCCTATGTCGACCTTGGGGGTGAAGGAAACAGCCTGAGTGAGAATGGGATCCCCCACCTTCTGTTCGGTCTCGATTACTACATGGATTTTAACTTCTACTTCAATCTGGAGGCTCATCTGTTCGGTGAAAACTCCATATCCCTGGGGGTAGGGTATCTGTTTTAATGAAGATCAAAGGACCCCTCGACTAAGCTCGGGACAGGCAAAGTGTGAAGGCATGAACTTGCAAACCAGACACAGACCTGTATCTTGAACCAGGACCCGGGAGCCCGTCGGAGAATCTCATCAGGCTCCGGGACCATAAACGAAAGAGGGTGGGGGGAATAAAAAATGGATGTTCCGAAAAATTTCCTTTACACGCGCGATCATCTCTGGATTAAACCTGAGGGCAACCGATCCAGAGTAGGTGTAACGGATTATTCTCAGGGAGAGCTGGGCGAGGTTATCTTCATTGATCTTCCTGATCTGGATGATGAGGTTGGAATGGCGGCCCCTTTCGGGATCATTGAATCCGAGACGGCTGTTTCAGATCTTACCGCTCCCGTCTCCGGTGAGGTTGTGGAGGTCAATTCTGATCTGGTCGAGAGCCCGGAACTGGTCAATGAGGACCCCTATGGTGAGGGATGGCTGATAAGTATCCAGATGCATGATTCTGATCAGATCGATATCCTGATGAAACCCGAGGAGTACGAAGACTATATCGCCGATCTTGGCGATGAGGAGGAAGAGTAAGTCGAAATTCAGGGCGCATGGCGTTTAAATGTATTGAGGTATCGATGTAACGAAGTATCGAGGTGGTTGGGAAAAGCGATCGTCATCGCGAGTCACTCTGGCTTCGTGGAAGGGTGACGTGGCGATCTCGGAAAGCGGTAACCGCAGAGATGTTCGCAGTCAAAGTCTCTCTCACCCAGTTCTCTTAAAACCCTAGGGTTCGTTCCTCTTTGCTCCGAACGTCTCTTTAAGTTGGGTTTCCCAGGAACTGCGGTGAGAAGCGCTTCCTTTTGGATCTTGGATGTTGGATCTTGGATTGAAACTTGAAACATGAAACTCGAAACCCGGGATATGAATAAGCTGCACTTCGGAAGGGGATAAGATGCGGGACGATACTCTGGTCAAGATGGTGGATAATCGCGCTGATCGCTACGGCGACAGGGTGATCATGGAGCGCAAGGTCAACGGCAAGTGGGAGTCCATCTCGTGGGACTATCTGGCCAGGACATACAGGGAAGTCGGGCGGGGCTTGCTGTGTCTTGGGCTTGAACATGGTGACAGGGTAGCCATCCTCTCTGAGAACCGGCCGGAGTGGGTCTTTGCCGACCTTGGCGCCTTTGCCATGGACGGGGTCGTCGTGCCGCTGTACTGGACCCTGACTCCCGCGCAGCTTGAGTATATTCTCAGGGACTGCGCCGCAAAGGTCATCTTTGTGTCCAATGTCGATTATCTTGACAAGATCCTCAAGATAAGGTCGGACCTTCCGGACCTGAAAACGATCATCTGCTTCGACCCTTTCCCCGAAGACAGGCGCGATGATGGCGTGATGACCTTTGACGAGTTGATCACCAGGGGCTGCGAGGCGGAACCTGAGATGTGGGAGGCCATGGGCCGGTCCATTGCCGAGGGGAGCGGCGACGGCCTGGCTACCATCATTTACACGTCGGGGACGACCGGGGAACCGAAGGGGGTCATGCTGACCCACGATAATTTTCTCTCCAACATCAGGTCAGTGCTCAAGGTCATCGACATCAACGACTCGGACATCTGCCTGTCCTTTCTTCCCCTGTCCCATGTATTCGAGAGAGTCGCCTACTACCTGTTCCTCTATGTGGGCGGGCGCATCGCCTATGCCGAGAGCATCGATGAACTCATGAATAACATGGCCGAGGTCCGGCCCACCATCCTCATAAGTGTTCCGAGGATCTACGAGAAGGCCTACGGCCGGGTCCTGGA